>CANGGG010000001.1 GCA_947453415.1 Bacteroidota bacterium
AAAGGCGAATGTTCAAACAATTCTGATTCCCAAGTTTGTGTACTTCCCTTGCTAACTTCAGTATTTAAATCACTTTTAATTAACTTTTGTAAATCTGGAGATAAAACAGAAATCATATCTGTTCTCCATTTATTAATGTTATTTTTTAATTCTGCACCTTTACCCTGAATGATAAATAAATTTGCATGCTTTTCCATGTTAGAAGCATCTTCTATTTCACCATCTTCTTTGCCTTCTTTTCTACCTGAAAATTTAGCATTGGGCTTACCATCTTTATCAACCCCATCTACTAACAAAGTTTTCAAATCACCTAAGTATTTTAAAGCTGCTTTTGCTGTATTATTACATTTTGCTGCTTGAACTTGGGCATTCTTACCTTTCTCATCTGAAGGATTATTGGTTACATATGAATCTATTGATTTCAAAATATCTGAATTTTTTTTATCTATATTTAATCCAGCTTTTTCCATACTAACTTCCACTAAGTGAAAGGCTCTTAAAATTTCGGCAGATACATTCAATGCAAGTAATGCTGTAAGCACTAAATACATCATGTTTATCATCTTCTGCCTTGGTGATACATTTCCTCCTGACATTATTTTTTATTTATTTTAAAAACGAATATTTATTTATTGAACTATTTATAATGTAAAAGAAATTATCCTTTTACAGTCATAGCTGATAACATGTTACCATAAACTCCATTCAATGAAGTTAAGTTTTTAGATAACTTATCCATTTCTAATTTAAATGTTTCTGCTTGTTTAGTAGAATCATTTAAAGTACTAACAGTTTTGTTTAATCCACCAACAAACTCGTTGATTGATTTTAAATGATTATTAGATTCAGTAATTTCCAATTCATAAACTGAATTTAAAGAAGCTAAATTTTTTGTCATTCTTTCTATTTGACCAGCATATTCTTTTGAACCTGCACTCGACAAATCTTTTAATCCTGCAACATTTTCATTTAAAGAGCGGAAGCCATTACCTAAACTATTGATTAAATCTGGACCAATTTTAGCTTCTTCCATCATTTTATCTAACTGTTGAGTTAAACCTAAACCTGATTTTGCTTTTTTAGGTTCTTTTGAATCTAATCCTGATAATTCTGGATATACTAAAGTCCAATCTGGTTCTTGGTGTGGTTTTTCAAAAGCTGATACCGTAAAAATAGCTGCTTCTGTTAATAATCCAATTGTTAACATTGTATCAGCACCTTTCCAATGCGTAATTTTAAATAATGCTCCAACGATTACTACTGCCGCACCTAAACCATAGGCTTTACCCATGAACGACTTAAATCCTTTGCTTTCTAAGAAACTGTTTGCCATGTCTTTTTAATTTTTTTTGTTAATTGTTAGTTAGTTAATTTGTTTATTATTTTTTGTCTTTATTCGAACGACCGATATAACTCATTACACAACGGAAACCAGTATAAGAATTACAACTATCTTGATATTCGTAAGTTCTAGTACCACATTGTAAATAATATGCTACATCTTTCCATGAACCACCTCTTATCACTTTACGTTTTAAAGTTTCAGCCACATCTGGATCGTCTTCAACAACTTCAAATTGATAATCAGGATTGTTATCATGTGAAAATAAATTTGTATTTGTTTCATATGCTGTGGCAGTCCATTCAGCAACATTTCCACTCATGTCATATAAACCAAAATCGTTAGGAAAATAAGAACTTACTCTGATTGGATAATGACCACCATCTGAAACGTATTCGCCTCTACCTGGTTTGTAGTTTGCCAATGAACAACCTTTAGCATTTTTTACATAATAGTTACCCCAGGGATAATGATTTTGGTCTCTACCACCACGTGCGGCATATTCCCATTCGTATTCTGTTGGTAATCTAAATTCTGTTACTGTTGGCTCATCTACTTCCATGTAAAAACTATTCAAATGATTTGTTCTCCAATAGCAGAATGCACGGGCTTGATGCCAACTAATACCAACTGCAGGATAATCATCATATTTTGGATGCCAGAAATAAACTTGAGATAAAGGCTCATTATATGAATAAGTAAAATCGCGAATAAATACTAAAGTATCTGGATAAATTTTAACAACTTTTTCTTTTTTGAAATCAGCTTTTGATCTTTTGTTAGCATCTTGACGTTTTAAAGCTGCTGCAGCTTTCAAGTCAATATAGTTATATTTATATTCTAACTTACGAACATCTAATTGCTTTTGACGATAATAACTTTCAGCTTCATTGTAAAACATATCTTGCAAAGAAGAAATATCGGTGTTTTTATCAACTCTTTTGTTATAATCTAAAGCTATGTAATTGTTTCCAAATCCATCATCAACTTCTTGAGTAAATTCAAGTTTAGTTCTCATGAATGAATCAACAACGGCATAAACAAATTGACGGTATTCGTTATTTGTTATTTCAGTTTCGTCCATATAAAACGCAGAAACCGAAATTTGTTTATTGGGAGCTAACATTGCCATAGGCACGTCTTGCTCTGTGGCGCCAATATGAATTGAACCTGTAGGCACATAAACTGTTCCTTGAGGTTGTGGGTGAAACCACTGTCTACGTCCTGGAACACCAGTAAGTTCACCGTTATTAGAGCTGCAACCTGCCAATGTAACAGCTACAATAATTAACAATATTGAGTTTATTTTATTCATTTTTTTTTCAAAAATTTTTAAATACTAAAAGGCAAAAATATAAATTCTATTGAAAAATACAAGTTTATTAACAATTTTATGTAAAATGTATATTATTTAAACGTAAACAATTTATTTTTATTATAACATTCTTGGTGTTTTAATAGGGAAAAAAGGTTTTGGTGGTTTTGGATCAAATTTAAACCCAAAGCAATATTTTAATGTTATTTCATGCGAACCTTGGCTATATGAAATAATATCACTTGTTATTAAATCGTAACTATACATCAAATTCAAAGAATTTGCTCCTAAAGGAAAATTATATCCAGCTAATACACAAAATTCTTGAGGTGTTCTATAAGTTAAACCACCAATAATTTTTTGGTCATAAACTGCTAAGCAATTAAAGTCAAAATTATGTTTTGTACCGTCTGACTTATAAATAACATTAGGATTCAAATCTAAATTTGGAATAACCTGTTGATAGGTTGCTCCAGCCATTGCATAATAATGTCTTTGCGATTGCAATTTAAATTCACCAGTTTTTCCGTCTTCTACCAATATAACTAATGGACTATTCAAATGCAAACTAGATACACCAAAATAAACATCATTAAAAATACTCAATTGTGGTAAAGTATAATACAAACCAAAATCTACATTTGGAGAAAAACCAGTTACAGTTCCTGTTGGAATTTTAGGATCATTTGGGGTAAATGGCTCTAATTTTTTACCATCCATAGAATTTTGAATTATTCCAACACCAATTCCTCCAGCTAATTTTGCACCATTATCAAACGGATGTATATATGCCAAACTAATGGTTGGAGCTAAGGTACTTGTGAATCCTAATTGATCTTGCCAAATATTTAAACCAATTCCAAAACGTCCAATATTTCCGTGAATTCCAAAATTTTGAGTAGTAGGTGCACTTCCTCTTGCTACAGGAGTACCAGGAGTAACACCAGAAGCATCATTTGTAAATGCATTTCCACCACCATATCCAACCCACTGAGTTCTGAATGTTCCATTCACACAAATTTTACCAGCTGTGGAGCCCGCAAAACCTGGATTGTAAAACAATTTATTATTCATAAATTGGGTAAATTGGGGATCTTGTTGTGCTTTAGATTGATTGGTTATAAAACCAATCATCAATATCAATATAGTAAATTTTATTTTCATCAAGCGATATATATTTAAATATTACAGTTTTCAATAATAAATAATAAAATGATATAAACAATAGAATTGAATGACAGTAAAACGAAATTTATTTGGCTAGTGTATAATTTAAATAACAAAAAAATAATAAATGCCTAATAATTAAAAAGTTTCAATTTAATTTATTGAAAAAAAAAGACAAATATTTTTTTACTTTTCTTTGTTAATTTCAACAATAAATTTATCAATTGCACCAACCATAGATGGTGTTTCAGGAATTGGAGCTTGAATATTGGCTGTTAATTTTTCATCTTTTATAGCCTTTATTGTAGTAGCACCCCAAGCAGCAATTACAGTATTGTTTTGCGAAAAATCAGGAAAATTTTCAAATAATGAACGAATATCTGCTGGACTAAAAAAAGCAATGATATCGTAATTTACATTACTTAAATCTTGTAAATTAGCGGAGGCAATTCTATAAAAATAAGCTTCTTTGAATACAATTTTGCTTTTTTTCATGTATTTCTCAATGTCTTGTTTTCGCCAATCACTACAAGCAAATAAAAATTTATCTTTGGAATGCGTTTTAAAAAGTGGAAACAATTGAATTTCGGTACCTTTTCCAATAAAAACTTTTCGCTTTCGAACTTGAATGTATTTAGAAAGATAATTTGCAATACTTTCGTTTACACAAAAATATTTCATTTCTATAGGCATTTCAATTTTTAAATCGGAACATACCCTAAAAAAATTATCCACTGCATTTCTAGAATTTAAAATGATCGCAGTGTAATCCAAAATATTTATTTTCTGAGCTCTAAACTCTTTGGGGCTTAAAGGATGTACTTCTATAAATGGTCTGAAATCAATTTTTAAATTGTATTTTTTTGCAAGATCAAAATAGGGAGAACGCTCCGTTTCTGGCTTTGGCTGACATACAAGTACACTTTTTACTTTTGTGTTTTTCAACTTAAATAGCTATTTAAAATTTTGATAAAAATTAACCACGGACTTATTTCCAAGGCGCAAAGATAAATAAATAAGTAAAAAAATGGCAATGTGCTATTACTTATTTGATTTAGGAGGTACCTAACAATGCGGTAAATGATAGCGGTGAAAAATATTGCAACCATGGCAAAAAAGATGGTTTGCGTTAATTGTAAGCCACTTAGGTAAATATAAAATATAGAAAATAATAATAAAACGAAACTTAAAAAACTTGAAATTTGAATGGTATTTATTATCATTTTAGTGGACGAAATCATGTCATTTAATAAAAATCCAACCAAAAAATAAACAAAAAATTTAATTAAATATATAATAACAATTGATCCCGCAATAATCCATACTAATTGATAATATTCAAATTCGTTAAAAATTTGATTGTATTCAAAAAAGTGATTTAAAATTAATGAAAAACTTAAAATATAAATCATGAATAAATGAACAGAAATCCATGAAAATTTAGCATCTTTTATACCGTTTATTGATGAAAGAAAAAACAAATCAAATACTAAAAAAGCAGACTCTTCAAATTTACGTGGGCTAGCTAATCTGATTAATGCTATGTATAAAATTAAGCTCAATATAAACCAAATTTTCCAGTGATTATTGTTTACATAAATTGGTTTTATTTGTTTTAAATACGGAAGTTCTCTTTGGCGCGAAAGTTCAGTTAAACCAATAATATTGCTTAGTCCAGGAAGTTTTATTGTTGGATTAAATATGGATAGTAAAATACGTTCATTTTTTAACGAATCAAGTAATGAAAATGTTTTTGAAACTGTTAAAGTTGAATCTATTATTAAATTACTAATTGAATCATTAATTGAATCATTAGGTAAAACATTTACAGTATTATTTTGTGCATTTAGATTAACTAAAGCACAAAAAATAAACATACATAAAAAAAATTTATTAAAATTCATTTTTAAAAATAATTGATATAACCAAAATGTATTTTAGCACTGTTAAACTCAATTGGATTTTGATATTGTTTTCCAACTGCATATATTAAAGTAAACAATCCCGCACCGCTTTCAAAAACTATTCCCGCGCCTAATCCAATTGGATTATCGTATTGATTAATTTTTCTTGTTTCGTTTAAATACCAAGCTTGGTTATAAAAAGCAAAAACATTGGAGTTTTTACCTAATATATACCTGAGCTCCGCATTTGCAATTGCAAACTTATTTGCAAATATACTTTGTTCATCGAACCCACGAAGTGTTTTTAATCCACCAATGCGAAAAAGTTCATTCAAAAATAGACTTTCCGTTTGAAACCAAGCGGAATTTAAATCTGTTTTTACTATAAAATTATTAGTAATTTTAAAATATTTTTCCGCTTTAAATGTAATTCTATATTGCGTATAGCTTAATTTTAAAGAATCATATATTTTATATAATACACCGCTTCCATTGTCTAATTGTAAAGTATTAATTGTTGCATTTTTCAATATATTTTTTGTGCCAATGGCAAAATCAATTTCAAATATATATCCTTTTGAAGGATTGGGTAAATAATTGATTTTTGTTTTCTTAAAACCAATTCCATACAAATCTTTTTTTACATCATTTATATTTGGTAAACTTCTATTATTCTTTATAAAATTTGTATCTATTGTAATTAAAGATGTGAATTGCGTAGCATAAAAAATTTTAAAATAATCAGAGCCAATAAAACGATATTGAAATGAAAAATCGTTTTGTAAATCAAAAAATGACGTATCGTAAAGCAATAAATTTAAGCCATAATCAAAAGCAATTTTCGAATTGAAAATATATGGATAATTGAATTTAAACTTTAATTCTTGTGAGTTATTTAAAAAACTTCTATAGTTTAAATCCAACGATTTTCCGCTACCTAATATATTTTGTAATTTTAAATTGATATCGCCAGTAATAATTAATTTATTGGCTTGACTACTGTTTGGCGCAAAACCAATAATTCCATCAAAACTACTAGCTTTTCTATTGTTAATATAGGAAATCATTTTGGCTTTATTTCCATAAAAATATATTACCGATGACTGTGTTAAACTTAAATATGGGAGTTCCGCAAATCTACTATCGGCTTGCTTTAAAATACTTTCATTATAAAATTTACCTGCTTTTATATTGGTATAATTTGCTAAAAAGCGTGGACTAATATTTACATTCCCAATTATTTTTATAGAATCAAAAAATATTTGTGGACCTTTATTAAATATTATTTTTGCAGTAATAGTAGAACTATCAATTTGAACGGCTTCCAAACCAATGGATGCAAATGGATAAGAATTGTTTTGAAGCCAAATTAATGCATTTGAAACTTTTTGAGCAAATACATTTGGACTAAAAACTTGATTTGAAAAATCACTCGTTGCAAATCCTGCTGAATTTAATAAATAAAAATCTACTCCATCATTTTTAATTTTTAACCACTTAAATGAATGATTTAAATTTATAGATATTTCAGCTGAATCCGGTTTAAAATATTGAGTATTTATAGCAGTTAAAATATATGATTTTTGAGAACAAAAAATCAATATTTCATTCACAGTTTGGTGTAATTGTAAACTATCGTTGAACTGATTTGGAAGTTTTATTTCCGCTTGTATTTTTTTAGCATTTGTTCCAATAAAACGATAAGTTACTTTGATTGGATTTTGTGCAAATGCAGCAATATTTGATACCAAAAGGCACCAAAAAAAAATATTGCTTACTTGCATCGTATTTTTAAACACAATTGCGAAGTAAACAATATTTTTTATAGTTTAAAAATTAAGGTTATAATTAGATTGTTACTTTGAAATAAAAACATTAAAACCAAATAGAAACCGATTCATTAAATCAACTTAAACACTATTATCCGACTAATTATCTTCCGCTTCTTTAATGGCTTTCTCTATCATATCGCTAACAGCAGCTTTATCGGCTGGAGTTAAGTTTTTACGCATTAAACTTATTTCTTTTAGTTTTTCGTAAACCACTTTTTTCTTTGCTTCTAACGCAATATAACTGATGTAATTTCCGTTTTTATTGGTGTAAGTTTTATCACCTATAATTGAAATATCAACAATGGTTTGACTTAAAACCTCACGGGTAATTTGCTGAAAGCGCGTATTAAAATCTCCCAAATTATCAGCTATTTGACGCTCTGCGCTGTAGTTTTCGGCAACCTGGTTTATTTGAGTTTGCACAAAAGATGCCAACCTTTGTTTGGCCATTAAAAGTGCTTTGCTTTTTGCTGTTTCTGAGTCTCTGCTTTCGGCACTTCCTGTTGCCCTGAAAAATCGTCTGCTACCTTCGTAACTACTTCCCGAAAACGGTCCTTTTACTTCTGTTAATCCTTTGGGTGCTCCACAACTTGCAATTAAAAAAAAAGTAATTGCAGCAAATAAAATTGTTTTAGTACTTATAGCTTGATAATTTTTCATGATTTTATTTTTTATGAAGGCATAGAAAATACTATGCCAAATATTGTTTTAACTAACCCAATAAAGGTTTAATTATTTAAAGTTTAATTATTTTTTTGGTAATCATTTTATTGTCAATATTTAAACGGACAAAATAAATTCCATGCGCTAAATTTTCAGTTGAAATATAATTTTCCAAAATACCTTCAGCAATTAATTTTCCCTTCAAATCGTATAATTTATAACTTGCATCTTTTGCTTGATAATTATATAAATCAATAAATAATTTGTCGTTCACAGGATTTGGATATAATGAAATATGATCAACCCAAACTTGCTTCACTGAGGTTTTATCTTTAGTAGAATTGATTATACTTGTAAAGACACCAGCACCATAAGTGGCAACGGCTAACAATCCATCAGTATTTCTAAAATCCATCATGGTAACAATGTTACTTCCAATTTTATCGGGCGATTGACGCACCCAAATAGTTTGCATTCCATTCAAACTATCGGTAGCAAATAAACCTGCTGAAGTTCCAACATAATATATCAAACTATCGGCAACAGAAACAACAGTTAACCAACGCAAAGAAGGACCATTACCAGCACCTGTAGCCAATTCTTCTAAATTACCCGAAACAGCTTGCCATGTTTGTCCACCATTGATACTTTGGAACAAACTTAAAATGCCATAATTGGTAAACGTGGTAAACAAAATATTTGGATTACTTGGATGTGTGGTAACGCAATTAATATAGGCAGCGGGGAAATTTGTTCCTGTAATATTTTCAACTGTTGGTTGCCCTATTGATGCATTTTTTATTCTGTATAATTTCCCTTTTTGTGTTCCGTAATAAACTACGTCATTGTCTATTTTGGAACTTGTAATTGCTGTAATTTCATCTGTTGAATCATTTAATTTGGTTGTTAATAATTCGTCCCAATTTGTAAGCACCGCATTGCTATCTAATTTGTCTAATAATGGAATTTGTTTTACGTCATTATTACGCCAAATTCTATCACCATTGGGAATATAAATTCTATAAAAATTATTTGCATCGGGAATAAAAGGATTAATAAATTGGTATTTTGATCTCGGTAAATTTTTAGGATCAATGCGCGCAAATTTATTTCCTAAACCATCGGCTCCAACTTGTATTCTAAATACTCTTCCTTCTTGAATTGACATATAATAATCTGTAGCATTTGGCGACACAAAACAAAAAGAACCATCGTAACTTAAAGGTTGAGTCCAAGGTTTACGGTAATCGCCAGCGTTAGTATATAAAGTACCATTGTCTTGTAAACCACCCAAAACTATATCACTTGTAGTAGTTTTATCAATGGCCACTGTATAAAACTGCGTGGTATTGTATCCATTATTTAAAGATTTCCAGGTAATATTTGTGGCTAAATTATTATCAGTTAATGAAATTCCACCATCGTGAACCGATATACATTTGGATGGATTAGAGTTATAAAAAACCATACTGTGATTATCGGGATGATGGTTTTGATAAATTTTAAAATCAGGGCGAGTAGTTCCTACTTCATAACCTCCAACCCAAGTGGTGTTATTTGTAGTTTTAAAACCATCTGTTGAACGGTATAAATTTGCTCCACCAACATAAACCACATCGGCATTATCAGGTTTTATTTTTACATACAAACAGTAACCCGACTGTGAAATAAAAGGGCCAAATTCGCCTTGCATTTGAGGTAAATTAACGCTTCTATCTTCCCAAACTCCACCCGCTAATGTACCGTCACCACTCACATAATTGTATTTCCATAAACTGTTCCATTCCTCAGTTCCATTGAATTGAATTGATTTTTTTCCAACTCCAGGAGTATGCGCAATAAAGTAAACTTGTTTTTCATCGCTAGGCGAAATTCCAATAGAAATTCGGCCACAATTAGGGGGAAAAAATGTTGGACTAATTTTACTCCAATTTGCACCATTGTTGGTGCTTCGCCATATTCCAGCAAATGTACTTCCGCTTGATAATGTTGCATATATTACACCTGTAGAAGTTATAGCCACATCAGTATATGGAGTAGATGAAGATGTTGAACCTCGATTTAATTGCCAAGTGGCACCTCCATTTAAACTTCGCCAAATTCCACCATAAGTAGCGGCAAATACTGCATCTATAGTATCTATTGTTGGATTAACAACAACATTATTGGTAAAATCCCACAAATTATCGAATTGAATGCTACTAGAAACCGTAGTTTTTAAACGTGTCCAATTTTTACCCGAATCAGTGGATTTTAACATGCCATTTCCAGTATAAAAAGCTCCAGGAACATAACCTCCAAAATACTCGCCAGTTCCGGCATACCAAATATTTTCTTTACCTTTTCGCACGTCTTGCGTAATGCAAGTAACGTTCACATTTGAATCTATATTGGTACAAATATACCAACTAGCACCTGCATCATAACTACGCCAAATTCCACCACTTGCGCCACCAGCTAATAAATTGTTTTCATTGGTTTTATCTATTGCTATGGCACGTGTTCTGCCACCAATATTATATGGACCGCGCTGGCTCCAAAAACCCATATTATTGGTTTTGTTTAAAGCCATATCGCACTGAGGCAATTGATTGGCAAATGCCAATTCCATGTTTCTAATTCCTTTTGGAATTTCACCAGTAGCAGGATTTGCCAACATGATTTTCATCCATTCATCTCTACCTTTTAGGTCTTCTTCCATTCCATCGCTGTTATATTCATTATCCTCATTGCTTGCTATTGCTATGGTTGATGGATTGTTGTTACAACTGATGTACAATAAAGAAATGGCTATTAAAATTCTGAAATTCATTTGTTTTATTCTTATTTAAAAATCGAATATAGTTTTTTGGTTTGTAAAAGAAAAAAATCGAAAAATAAATAATGAAATCCGAAGCACGAAATTCAAAATTCGAATAATAAAATTCGAAGCACGAAGCACGAAATTCGAATCAGATAAATAAATAAAATTACAGAATATCGAATAATAAATTTTGAAGTTGTAGCCCTTTTAGGACTTTAATTTCCGAACATCGCTTTCTTCGAATTTCGAATTTGTAAATTAGAATTTCGAATTTCCACTCTAATCTTCCAAATCGTATTGTTTGATTTTTCGGTATAAAGTACGTTCAGAAATCCCTAATTCATTGGCAGCTTTTTTTCTACGGCCACGGTATTTATCCAATGCTTTTTTTATCAATTCTATTTCTTTGTGTTCTATTGATAAACTTTCGGGTTCTGGATTTTGAATTACAGGAATATCAATGATATTTGGCTTTGAAAATCCTTGATGATTTGGGTTTAAATTATTAGTTTGATTGCTGCTATTTTGATACATACCCGGACTGAAAATACTGTTCATATTTTCATTTTGTTTCAAGCCAAAATCTTCCGCACTCATACTCGATTTTCCATTTTGCATCATTTCAAAAACCACGCCTTTTAAATCGCTTAAATCTTTGCGCAGCTCAAACAATACTTTATAAAAAATATCGCGTTCACTCATGTGGTTTGCATCGGCAGTGTTACCCAACAATGCTGGTAAACGAGGTCTATCAGCAGGTAAAACTTGCGTTAGCTCAAATGCGTTTACATTTTTGTCTTCGTCTAATACCGATAATTGCTCCGCAATATTTTTAAGCTGACGAATATTTCCTGGCCACCTATATGCTGATAATATATTTTGCGCCTCAGCATCTAATATGACTGGTTTTGATTTGTATTTTTCCGAAAAATCGGCACTGAATTTCCGGAACAATAAATTAATATCTTCTTTGCGCTCGCGCAATGGAGGAACACGAATAGGAACAGTTGACAAACGATAATATAAATCTTCCCTGAACTTACCTTGCGATGAATAATCTAACAAATCTCTGTTGGTAGCCGCTATCACTCTTACATCGGTTTTTTGAGTTTTAGAAGAACCCACTTTAATAAATTCACCACTTTCTAAAATTCGTAATAAGCGTGATTGCGTTTCTAATGGCAACTCCCCTACTTCATCTAAAAAAATAGTTCCACCACTCACCGTTTCAAAATATCCTTTGCGGGTATCGAGCGCACCGGTAAATGAACCTTTTTCATGTCCAAATAATTCCGAATCAATGGTTCCTTCTGGAATAGCACCACAGTTTACCGCTATAAATGGACCATGTTTACGGGAACTTAATGAATGTATAACTTTTGAAAAAGCTTCTTTCCCCACGCCACTTTCACCATTTATTAAAACAGTAATATCGGTTGGAGCTACTTTGGTAGCTGTTTGCAAAGCATAATTCAATAATGGCGAATTACCAATTATTTCAAATCGTTGTTTAATATCCTGTATGTTCATTTGTAATTACTTCTTTATTTTTTATCATGTCAAAACCTGCAATTCCCTTGCAAATTGTTAATTTCATTTGAGCTGGCAATTGAATGTTTTGGAACATATCGTTATTTGCTATGTCTATGGTTCTTGTTATTGGATAATCGTTTAAAAAATTATCGTTAAAGTAAAAAGTAAAGGACTCAATTTGCAATCCTCTTTTTCTTATTTGAATTTCGTTAATATCAATTTTTTCAATGTCGTGATAGGTTACTTGCTCGTTAAAATTTATCCATAATCCAGCAGTTACAAGCAGTAAAAAACAAATGGGAACAAACCCAAATAAATGAACAATCCAATATTCAAATAGGTTATGATAAATGGCTTTTTCTTGCACTTTTTTGAACATAATTACGCTTGTAAAAATACTCACCACAAAAATAATTGAAAGTATTTCAAACCAATTAATAACCATATGTTCCATGACATGGAATCGAAAAATAAACAATAAAATTGCTGTAAATATTGGTAAATAATAACTCCAATGACTGCTATTATATTTATAGGTTTTTTTTACTTTTTCAGGTAAATTATAAATTAAATTTTCGCTATTAAAAAAATCCTTTTTGTACTCATAATTTTGGTCAATTTGCAAAGGATTTTGATTCATTAACAAACAAAAGTGAGCATAAGTATTGGGTAATTCTTCTTGAAATGTTAAAGGTTTTTCGAAGAAAATTTCAATCAATTTAGCAAATATAAAATCAACTTCATTATCAATATCAACTATATTTAAAACATTGCTTTTACCTTTATTTTCTTTTTTAAAAACATCAAACCAATTGTCTAAATAACTAGCAAAATGCTGGTCAAAGGAGGCTCCGTTTTTTACTGTTTGAACCATCGCCATTCCTAATTGATAAAAAAAAATATTTTCACCGTCTGCCACTAGCAAATGTCCTTGGCTGAACTTTTTCCATGAAATTCCAATGATTTTATTATTGTATGTTACACCTTCGATAAATTCATTGTTATTTTTCAATGAAAATGAGTCGGGATAAACATTGATATAATCATATCCAGAAAGAAAATAATTTTTTAACCCAAAAGTTAGTTGAGTAATGTATGAATACAATATCAAACGCATGTCATCGGTAATTTGAATTCCCTTGCCAATAACAGCCATTTCTTTTTCAAAACTTAAAACGCGTTTTACAAACTTGTGTTTTCCTTTTTGGCTTAAGTTTCTAAAATACAAATTGTATTTCTCAAGCACATTGCTAACCTGCTGTTGTCGGCTATTATTGCTAAAAAAATCCATTTGAGTATTATAAATATTAAAATTTAACTTCTTCTACTATTCGTCCAATTAAACTTGTAATAGTTACACGTTCAATTAAAACTTTTACATATTGCCCTTTTTTGTAATTTTCTATTGGGAAAATCACAATTTTATTTTGGTCATTTCGTCCTTTAGCATCCAACTCCGACTTTTTTGATTCCCCTTCAATTAACACAATATGGGTTTTACCAATTTCACTGGTGTTTTTAATAATGCTATTTCTATGTTGTAAATCTATAATTTCAGTTAGCCTACGCCCTTTTACTTCTTCAGGAATATCATCTGCATACCTGCGAGCGGCCAATGTTCCTGGTCTTTCGCTGTATTTGTACATGAAAGCAAAATCAAATTTTCCATAATCAAACATGGTCAATGTATCTTGATGTTCTTCTTCGGTTTCAGTACAAAAACCAGTAATAATATCGGTAGAAATACCACAATCAGGAATTACCTCCCTAATTTTATCCAGACGCATTTTAAACCAATCTCTATCGTAAGTTCTATTCATCATATTTAATACACGGGTATTTCCCGATTGCATTGGATAATGAATATAATTGCAAATATTATCGTATTTTTTGATGGTATAAAGCACTTCATCTGTAATATCTTTTGGATGTGATGAAGTAAAACGCACCCTTAAATCTGGTGCAATTTGAGCCACTTTTTCTAACAATTGAGCAAATGTAAAAACTACTTCGTTTTGCTCATTTTCCATTTTATAAGAATCTACATTTTGACCTAAAAGCGTTACTTCTTTGTAACCTTGATTGTATAATTCTTGCGCTTCCTTAATAATTGATTCCGGCTCACGGCTACGTTCACGTCCGCGAGTAAAAGGAACTACGCAAAATGAACACATATTATCGCAACCGCGCATAATGCTAATGTATGCTGAAACACCATTGCTACTTAACCTAACGGGTACTATTTCAGCATACGTTTCTTCTCTACTTAAAAGCACATTCATTGCTTTTTGCCCATCTTCCACTTGTTCTATTAAACGAGGAATATCGCGGTAAGCATCAGGGCCAACCACAATATCAATAATTTGTTCTTTTTCCAAAAACTGCGTTTTCAATCTTTCAGCCATACAACCCAAAACACCTACAATCATTCCTGGATTGGTTTTCTTTTGGTGTTTTATTTCACGTAATCTTCCCCAAACATGTGCTTCCGCATTATCGCGAATGGAACAAGTGTTTACAAAAACAACATCTGCTTCTTGAATATCATCGGTAGTTTTAAAACCCTTAGTTGCCATAATTGAAGCAACCACTTCGCTGTCAGCTAAATTCATAGCACAGCCATAGGTTTCAATGTATAAGTTTCTTGTAGCACTTTCGTGCGCTGTATCTGCAATTACGCCTTTCATTTTTTATAATAATATGCTAAATTAAAGCTGCAAATATATAAAAATTATGTCAGTATGGCAGCGTTTTTTTGATTGAATAATTGAAAAATTACAAGGTTGTAAAAATTGGAAGATTACAAGATTGATTGTTACTTATTGCCAATTGCATATAGCTAATTGCTAATTGTCTATTTGTAAATAATTTAAAATTCAACATCAAACATTCAAAATTTATCTTAATTTTGCCAATAATGATAGTAAATGATATTATAAATATATTTGAAAACTATGCACCTAGTCAGTTACAGGAAAGTTATGATAACAGTGGCTTAATTACTGGAAATAAGGACTTAGAAATTTCAAATATACTTATCACTTTAGATTGTACCGAAGATGTGGTGGAGGAAGCCATTGCAAATAATTGCAATATAATTATAGCACATCATCCAATAGTTTTTAGCGGTTTAAAAAAAATAAACGGTAAAAATTATGTGGAACGTGTGATTATAAAAGCCATTAAAAACGATATAGCTATCTATGCCGTTCATACCAATTTAGACAATGTTAGCAATGGTGTAAATGGTAAAATTGCTGAAAGATTAGCATTAAAAAACACCAAAGTACTTGCGCCTAAAAATTCAATTTTCAAAAAATTAATTACATATGTTCCCGCATCACATTTTGAAAAAGTTCAAAATGCATTATTTGAAGCCGGTGCGGGAAATATTGGAAATTATTCTGATTGTGGATTTAGCCAAGCTGGAAATGGAACTTTTAAAGCCAATGAATTGGCAAAACCTTTTGTTGGCGAAAAAGATATAAGACATACTGAAAAAGAAATCAGGTTTGAAACAATCATTCCCATTTATTTACAAAATAAAATAATTCAAAGATTACATGAAGTGCATCCTTATGAAGAAGTAGCTTTCGAGTTAATAGCCACTGAAAATACATATGATATTATTGGAAGTGGTTTGATTGGAGAATTAGAAAATGAAGTTTCGCCTACTGATTTTTTGAAAATGCTGAAAGAAAAAATGGACTTAAATGTTATAAAATTCACTGCTTTTTCAAAAAATATAAAAAAAGTTGCACTTTGCGGTGGAGCAGGACAATTTTTGCTAAAAAATGCAATTAATCAAGGAGCAGACGCATTTATAAGCTCAGATTTCAAATATCATGAATTTTTTGATGCCGAGAAAAGCCTTATGATTGCTGACATTGGACACTTTGAAAGCGAAAAATTCACAAAAGAGCTTATGTTTGATTTAATTATGAAAAAAAATCCTACATTTGCCGTCCTTTTAAGTAAAACAAATACCAACCCAGTAAATTATTATTATTAAACTATATGCCATTAGCTAAAGAAGTAAGCATTGAACAAAAATTGAAAGCATTATATAAGCTTCAAATTATTGATACGCAAATAAGTAAATTACAAGCAATTAGAGGTGAATTGCCTAACGAAGTTGCAGATTTAGAAGACGATATTGCTGGAATGGAAACTCGTTTGGCTAATATGGCCAACGAAATTAAAGCTATTGAAGACAGTATTAGTCAAAACAAAACTCGCATTATTGATGCGAAAGCGTTAGCAAAAAAATACGAAAAACAATTAGAAGGTGTTAAAAACAACCGTGAATACGATGCTTTAAACAAAGAAATTGAAATTCAAGGCTTGGAACAACAAGCTGCTGACAAACGTATTAAGAATGCAAATTTTGATGCTGAGCAAAAGAAAAACAGTATTACTGCCTTAGATTTAGAATTAGTAGGCCGTAAACAAGATTTGAAAAACAAAAAAGGCGAATTAGAAAGCATCATTGCTGATACTGAGAAAGAAGAAGCTTTATTAAACAAAGACCGTGAAAAAGCAGTAGTTGTAGCCGATGATCGTTTGGTAACTTCATACAATAGAATTAGAACCAGTATGAAAAACGGAATGGGTGTAGCTGTAATCATGCGTGAAAGTTGTGGTGGTTGTTTTGCTGGAATCCCTCCTCAACGCCAAGCAGATATTAAATTACGTAAGAAAATTATAGTTTGCGAAAACTGTGGTCGCGTTTTAGTTGACCCTGAGTTAGCTGAAGAAGTTGCTCAATAATTTTTACAATAAATTATAATAAAAAGCCATTCGAATTTCGGATGGCTTTTTTTGTATTTAAGAATAACTAATAGGTAAGCAGAAAGTGAGTTTGACTACCCACTTTATTCAATGGTTTTAAATTGGGTTTTTGGTAATAAATAAAATAAGGAATACCAACTGCGTTTCCTATTATAAAAATAGTAGTAGCGGCTACTTGAGGTGCATCAAATCCAAAACCACTAAAACCTGATAATATTGCACCAATCAAATTTAATTCTGTTAAGCCTAAAAGCGTATAAGCAACCAAGTTTAAATTTTTGTAATTCCTGCCTATGCTTTGCAATGAATCAAAATGAATAAATCCATTATTGGGAGTTAAAAATCCTGAATCGGAAACACTTATTATTTTGTCTTTATTGTAAACTGGATTATTATGAAAATTGAACTTTATATTTTGGTTCACTTTAAATTGAACAAAGCGTGCTTGTTCAGCATTATAAACTTTAAAACCAGTTTGAGCGTTGGAATTCAAACTATTTATCAGTAAAAATAACAACATTAAATATTTCATTTATTCAATATAGTTAGATTTATGCCTTTTTGTAATTCTCTTTTGGGAGTAATAATCCATAAGCCGGTTCCCGTTAATTCAATTAAAACAGTTGAATAAATAATTCCACCTCCTATCATTTTAAACCTATCAGAAACAGTAAAACTATAATCTGTAACCGTTAAAGTGGCACCTACTAATATGCTAATTCCCGTTCCCAAACTATAAAGTATGGGTTTGCCAACTCTGGTAAATAAATTTCTTGGTGTAAATTTGATGGTATGAATATCAGCTAAAGCAATTTTTTTACCACCTATAAAATACAAAGTATCATTTTCAGTTTTTTTGATGTAAGCAAAAAAAGTTTTGGCAGAATCCTGAACTGAACTTATCCAAACATGGCGCAAAAATCCAATTTTATACGTTTGTTCTGAAACTGAATTTTTCAAAACAAGTTTTTGTGCAAATGAATGAGTGCTGATACAAAGTAAAATTCCAATGATAAAAAGTCTAAAAAAACTCAAAGTGCGGGATACGTCATTGCTTAGTCTCGCTTTGTGGGATTGATGAATAGCTAATGGCAAATAATTACATTTTGCTAAGAAGATGCTTACAGCAAGACTGATTTTATATTTAGTATTTAGCTTTATACTCTTCATTTAATATTTTTTTTCTATTAACTGACAACTAACAACTGACAACTATTTAACTTTTTCAAAGTCATAGCTTAAGTAATCAATAAAATCGGCTACTTTAACAGTAATTCCTTTTACTTGATTGTTCTCCATTTTTATTGGTAATACTTGTACACCACAAGTTAAATCGCTGTAGGTACATAAAAACTGATCGTTTCCTAAATACTCCAATTTGCCAATATTATTTGGATGGTGACTAAAATGCAAAGTCATTTTACCTTTTAATAAACGAATTTCTACTTCACCATAAAAACTATTACTGTAAGTTCCTACATAGTTTTGCAATTCCAATGTTGGTTTGTTTTTCAGTAAAACTACTTGGCTCAAACTGTCTAATTCTTTTTGATCTGCAATACGTCCGTTATTAGTTGGCACAAAATATTTTTCACTTAAATTACGATAAGGAACATTCAAATAAGCTTCTAACACTTGCTTTACCAAAGCATCGTAAAGCGAGTTTGCATCGGTATTGGTGTAAACCAAAACACCTAAGTTTTCTTCTGGAATAAATTCAGTTTTGGTAACAAATCCGTTAGCTCCACCGCTATGTTCCCATACCCTGCGGCCCTCGTAATCGTAACTTTGCCAGCCTAAACCATAATTACTAAAATGTTTGGTTTTAAATATTTTTGAATTCACATCATTGCTAATCATATTTGATTTGCGAGTTTCGGCCAAAACCGAAAACGGCACAATTCTTTTTCCTTCAAATCTTCCGCTATCTAACTGAAATAACAACCAATTTGCCATATCCTTAGCACATGAATTGATACTAGCCGAAGGACCCATATTGTCAATATTGGTGTATGGTAATTTTGCAATTTTACCATTTACTAAAGTATGAGGAATACAGGCATTTTCATCAGTCATCAATTCGTTATAAGTGCTGCTGGTATGTTTCATTGCCAAGGGCTCAAAAAAGTGATATTTAATAAAATCATCCCAACTGGTATCGGTTACATTTTTTATTAATTCACCAGCGGTAATAAATGCTGCGTTGCAATAACCATATTTGTATCTGAAAGGGTGAACAGGTTTGGTTAAAGCCAAGTGTTCAATAATTTCTTTGCGGGATAAATTACTTCCCCAATTTAAAAAATCGCCTTGAAAAGTTTGCAAGCCAATGCGGTGACAAAGCAAATCGCGAACGGTACACAATGAAGTAGAAGTTTCATCATATAGTTTAAAATTAGGCATGTAATTGGTTACTTTTTCATCGAGCAATAATCGTTTTTGATTGTTTAATAAAGCTAATGAAGTACCAGTAAATGCTTTGCTGTTAGATGCTATTTGGAACAAAGTATTTTCATCTACTTTTGATGATTTTCCATCTTGCTTAA
This sequence comes from Bacteroidota bacterium, assembly GCA_947453415.1. Taxonomy (GTDB): domain Bacteria; phylum Bacteroidota; class Bacteroidia; order UKL13-3; family UKL13-3; genus JAAFJM01. The sequence goes on from CANGGG010000001.1 coordinate 19,897, forward strand.
CGCCAAAACCTTTACAAACTATCACTTTTCCATCTTTAACAATGGCAATGGCTAAACCAGGAATTTGCCATCTTTCCATTTCACGTTTTACATAACTATCGAGCGAGTCTTTTACAAAAGCGGGTTGAGCAAATAAAGCAGTATTTATAATAAGTAACAGTAAAATTAATTTGAAATGGTGTTTGGCAATAGTAATTTTATTCATGTAGGTTGTGTTATTATATTTATAAAAAACGAGTTTGTAAATATAATAAAATTGCAGTTCAAATTTTAAGTAATGAAAACTAAATGGCAATGATTATTAAAAAAAAACCTTGTTGGAAATTCACCAACAAGGTTTTAATTAGAAACTTTTTAAATAATTAAACGCTATAACCATTTAGATAAAAAACTCAATAAATCTTTTCTAAGTTCTGCAAATAATTCTTCAAAACGAATCATTTTTTCGCGTTCTTCAGCATGATCATCCATTTTTCTATGGTTACTAGCAATGGGATTATTAATGATAGATTCTTCAATTTTATTCACATGTTGTTTAATATCGTGATTCAATACATCAATTTGTTCTTTTTGTATTTTAAACTGATTTTCAAATCTTTCAACAAAAACCAATACTTCTTTACTATTATTTTTTGATGCAATTTCATCCAAACGACTTTGCATAATTTTCAAATCGTCCTTATAAAAAAGTAGTTTATTTAACCATTCTTTATGTTCTACATGTAAATCCACTAATGCTATTTGAGTATTCATAATTTTATTTAATTTTACAGAACAAAATAAAAGTATTAATCAAACTAAAATAATGACCAACTTCATGCTATTTATTGATTAGAAAATCATTTTTAGTAGATTTTTAAAAAAAATAAAATATTCATTTGCTAATGAATTAAAATCTCACGCCTTCTAATCATTTTATCGTCTATATATATTTTCAAATAATATTTTCCAGGATCAAAATGATCGTTTGTAATATCTATATGTTTAACATTGGTGCCAATTGGCAATACTTCATTTTTTAAACATTCTTGAACCACAATATTATTTTTATCGCATAACACAATTCGTAAAATTCTTGGTTCAGAAACGTCAAATGTTAGGGTTGAAGAGAAAATTTTATTACTAACAAATACTTCAGGTTTCCGAGTTTCATTTCCTATAAATTTAGCCAATAATTTATCGTAATTCCAGTTTTTAGCTTTGGCCACAAAAGCTAACATTTCCCTATCTTTTTCATTGTAAATATTAAAAGAAGGTTCAGTATTATCAGTAAAAACCCACATAGCATTTTGAACATTATCGTTTTTAAAATATTCTTTTTCATCTACCCAAACTGCAAATTGTTTTGGTTGCCCAATGGCAAAATTTCCTAATTTAAAAACTAAATCTTTACTTGGGCAATTGTCGTGTTTTTGTGCGCAAAGAGCGTTCAAATTTTTACTTAAAGTTTGATTAGGATTTAGTTCATAAATTTCGTGTTTTACTAAAATTAAATTCTGAACATTTGAATCGCTAGGAATAAACATGCGACCAGCTTCCAAATGAATGTTTAATTTTCTGTTTTTTAAATTCGTAATTTTCAAATTCAAACATGCAGCTCCAAGTCCGCTATTTGATTTTACTTTCACAGTAATGAGTTTGTTTTTGATTGCTTCAGCAATTGAAATATTGCTTGCAATACATGATTTTAATGTAGCTGCCAACTCAAAGATGATGAAGCTAATGATGATAATTTTTTTCATAATATAAATTTTTTATTTGTTCATAAAACGAATTGTCATGAAAATTATTACATTTATTAATTTTATATTCGCTACAAATAATATGATGAAAAAACTGCTTTTTATATTTACTCTTTTTATTGCTTTGCAAAGCAATGCTCAAAATTACAAGCCTTTAGAAAGAGTTGACCCACCTTTTTGGTGGAATAATTTAAATAATAAAGAACTTCAATTAATGCTTTTTGGTAAAAACATTGCGGCAAGCACTATAAAAATAAATACTCTTGGGGTAAAACTTTTACGAGTTGAAAAGGTAGAAAATACGGACTATTTATTTGCTTATGTAAGCCTTCAAAATTTTAATGGAAATAGTTTTGTTTTTCAATTTAGTAAAGGAACAGAAAACTTTAAATACACTTATAAATTAGAAAAACTGACCAAAGATATTGACAATATAACGCAAGCAGATTTAATTTACATGGCCATGCCCGATAGGTTTGCTAATGGCGATACCACCAACGATGTAATAAAAGGTTTACGTGAAAGTGTGTGTGATAGAAACGATTTGAATGGCCGTCACGGTGGCGATTTAAAAGGGGTAATTGACCATTTGGATTATTTAAAAGATTTGGGAATTACTACGCTTTGGTTGAATCCAACTTTAATTAACGACCAACCAAAATACAGTTATCATGGATATGCTTTAACCGATCATTATTTAACCGATCCAAGATTTGGAACAAATAACGATTATAAAAAACTAGGTGCCGAACTCAAAAAACGCAACATGAAATTGGTGATGGATTTAGTGCCAAATCATATTGGCGACAAGCATTGGATGTTTTTAAATATGCCTGAAAAAAACTTGGTTAATCAATGGCCAGAATTTACTAGAACCAATTACCGCGCGCCTGTTCATTACGATCCTTATGCCAGTAAAGCTGAAAAAAAATTAATGACTAATGGCTGGTTCGACATTCAAATGCCAGATGTAAATGAAACCAATCCAAGAATTGCTACTTACTTAATGCAAAGTTATTTGTGGTGGATAAACTTTGCGGGAATTGATGGTTTTAGAATAGATACTTACAGTTATAACGATGTAGATTTTATGAATAATTGCATGGGTTATATCAAAAAAGAGTATCCAAATTTTTGGAGCAGTGGCGAAATTTGGGAACGTGGAGTTTTGAGCAATTCCTATTTTGTAAACAAAAGTAATTTTGCCAAAGCACCTGAAAGTAATTTAACAAGCGCCATTGATTTTAACTTGCATTGGGCCATGAATGAAGCATTATTGGACACACCAGAATGGGACAAAGGTTTGGCTAAAATATATCAGACTTTAACACAAGATGGATTGTACAATGATGCAAGCAAAAATTTAATATTTTTAGATAACCACGATTTGAATCGTTTTTATTCTGTTATGAAAAACGATAGGAAGAAATTTAAAATGGGAATTGGACTTTTGCTCACACTTCGTGGTGTTCCAAGCATTTATTACGGAACTGAAATATTAGTTGAAAACCCACAATTACCTCGCAAAAGTGATGGAGAAGTTCGCATGGATTTTATAGGTGCATGGCCAAATGACAAAACGAATAAATTTATTGCTGAAGGCAGAACGGAGGAAGAAAATGAAGCCTTTAATTATGTAAAAAAATTAGCCAATTGGCGGAAAAACAATGAAGCAATTACCAATGGAAAAACGACACATTTTACTGTTGATAATGGTGTATATACTTATTTTAGATACACCGATAAAAAAGCAGTGATGGTGATCATAAACAGGAATGCAAAATCACAAACTATTCAGTTTAGCAAGTATAATGAAATACTCAACAAATTTACTAAAGCTAAGGATATCATGAATGAAAACACTTTGAATTTATCGGATAAAACGATACAAATAGAAGCAGATACAATAAGGATTTTTGAATTGGAGAAGTAGTTGATAGTTGATAGATAAAAATATCGAATGATGAATGTTGAGGGAATTTATGAATAGCAGTTCGTGGTCACTGAGCCTGTCGAAGTGAAGCGAACGGAAACAAAATTCGAATGTCGAATATCGAAAGAAAAAATATCGAATAAAGAATAAGGAATTAAGAATGTTGAGGGAAATTTAAAACGGATTATTTAGATTATTTTCTAAACAAAATAGAACTATCGCCATAGCTTAAAAACCGAAAGTTATTGTTTAAAGCAAAATAATAAACATCGCTCCAATCTTCACCAATAAATGCAGAAACAAGAAGAATTAAGGTGCTTTCCGGCTGATGAAAATTTGTAATTAAAGCATCTACCAATTTAAATTGATAAGGTGGAGCAATCATAATTTGCGTAGTGCCATGAATTTGATTTATTTTTTTCAAATCCATCCATTCTAAAATTGCTTTTAAAACTTGGAATGCACTCAAATTATTGTGTTCATTTTCATAAGGCTGCCACTGACTTACTTGCATTTCATGAATATTCTTCCAATCTTTTTTATTAGCAATTAGGAACACACCAAACCAATAAAGACTTTCAATGGTTCTGAGCGAAGTAGTTCCAACTGTAATAATTCTATTCTTTTTCTCTAAGCAATTGCTAATATTTTGCACTAATATTTTGTCAATAATTACATGTTCTTCATGCATTTCATGGCCACTCATATTTTCGGCTTTTACTGGTTTAAAGGTTCCAGCGCCAACATGAAGCGTAACAAATTCAGTGGTAATTTTTTTTTGATGCAATTTTTCAAAAACTTGTTTTGTAAAGTGTAATCCAGCAGTTGGAGCCGCTACCGAACCTTCAAATTCTGCATAAACAGTTTGGTACCTTACTTCATCCTCAGCATCAGCATCGCGGTTCATATAAGGAGGCAATGGCAATAAGCCGGCATGATAAATTATGTCAGCAAATGCAAAACCTCCATTCCATTTAAATTGAATAATATAAGAATCTAAATGCTGTTTTATTCTTTCGGCAACGAGTGAAATTTCAGTTCCATTTATTGAAAAATTCTTCGTTAAAATCCCTTCTTTCCATTTTTTATTATTTCCCACCAAAGCTACCCATTGGCAAGTTTCGGTTTCCTTAAAACATACAGCTGCATCGTTGGGAATACTTGGTTCTAAGCACATGATTTCAATTCTGGCACCACTTTCTTTTTGGAACAAAATTCGTGCATGAACTACTTTGGTATTATTAAATATTAAGCAATCATTTTCATTTAAAATAGCTGGTAATTTATTAAAAACAGATGCTGTTATTTCGCCATTTTTATATACTAATAATTTGCTTTTATCCCTTTCTTTTAAAGGATGCTGTGCAATTTTTTCATCGGGTAAATGGTAGGTAAAATCTGCTATTTTAAGTTCTTGTGCTTGCATATATTTTCCAAAATTGTTCATTAATATTTGATGTTAAGTTTCTTGAAAATAAAACCCAATAACCATGCTGGGCCAATCATTAAAAATTGAATATCATGTAAAAAAGATGGTTTTTTACCTTCAATTTTATGACCTATAAATTGACCTATCCAAGCTAAAACAAATAATATTAAACAAATTTTATATAGCGCTATTGAGTGCCGTTGTTCTAATAAATAACAAATAAACAAACAAATAAAAGCAAATAAAATAACGCCAATGGCCATTTTCAAGCTTAATCGAACATAAAATACAATAACAAAAAACAATGCTAAATGAGCCAAAGTAATTGTATACAATTTTACACAATAAAGCAAACCAACAATACTTAAAAAAATAGTTGGAACACAAAACCAATGAATCAATTTATTGATTGAATTTTGATGGCTGACAGCATATTCGACAAACCATTGATCAATTTTTTTCATAATAGGTATAAAATAAAAAAAGCAGTGTAATAATTCACTGCTTTTGGTTTTCAAAGGTATGTTAATTTTTTAAAAAGGTAAATCATCACTCAAACTTTCATTGTTCGATTGACCATTTGTTTGCGTATTGGTCTCATTAACTGTGTTCGTATTTTGAACATTCGAATTATTTGTTCCATCATTGGTTTTATTAGGATTTCCGCCTAACAATGTAAAGTTTTGAACTCGTACTTTTAACCTTGATTTTTCTATTCCTTCTTTGTCTTTCCAAGTTTCAGTTTTTAGTTTACCTTCAATATAAACTTGACTTCCTTTTTTTAAATATTTTTCAGCAATTTTTGCTTGATTGTCCCACATTTCTATGTTAAACCATTCAGTTTCTGTTCTTCTTTCACCATTTTTATCGGTAGTGGTTTCGTTAGTTGCTAATGAAAAGCTAGCTACTACTTTTTGATTGTCTAAGTGCCTTAACTCTGGGTCTCTTCCTAAGTTTCCAATTAAAATAATTTTGTTGTACGACATATTTTTAAGTTTAAAAGTTAATTTTAAAATATTTGATGTGGCAATTTAACATTTGAAATCAATTTTTCAAGCAATTTTGGAACCGCATAATTATTTATTTCATCAATTTTAATTTCTATAAAATTATTAGACAGATTAGGTTTGGTTTTACTTGTTATTTTCCAAAACCCAGCCTGTAAAATTTGATGTGTTAAAATATGTTTGTAGTTTTCCATAAAAACAATTTTTAAATCGCTTATATCGTCAAAATATTTGTTTTCAATCAATTCATTTAAAACTTCCATTTCATTTGCAAAAAGGGGTTTTTCAATCAATGGGAATTCAAAAAGGCCTTGCCAAATATCGTTTGCACCTCGTTGGTTCAAATAAGTATTTCCATTGTTTTCAAATATAAAATAATTAAAATACCTAGTTTTTACTTTTATTTTTTTAATTTTAACAGGAAGGTTCTTTTGTTCACTATTTGAAAAAGCAAAACAACTATTATTTATTGGGCAATTGATACAATCTGGATTTTGTGGCTTACAAACCATAGCTCCTAATTCCATCATAGCTTGATTATGAATGGCAGGATTTTTCTTGTCGAGTAATTCATTGGCAATTTTTGAAAATTCATGTTTACCATTTGTTGAATTAATATCGGTATAAATACCTGCAAAACGAGCAATTACTCTATATACATTTCCGTCAACAACAGCTTTGCTTTCATTAAAAGCAAAAGAGGCAATAGCAGCAGCAGTATAAGGACCAATTCCTTGAAGTTTAATTAATTCATTGTAATTATTGGGAAAAATTCCATTATAATTATCTCTAATATATTTAGCTGCAATATGCATGTTTCTTGCCCTACTGTAATAACCCAAACCTTGCCAAAGTTTTAAAATATCATTTAAATCAGCATTTGCAAAATCAATTATAGTATTATAATTATCAGTAAATTTTAAATAATAAGGTAAACCTTGTTCAACCCTAGTTTGTTGTAGAATAATTTCGCTTAACCATATATTATAAGGGTTTAAGGAATGTCGCCAAGGTAAATTTCGTTTATTATTATGATACCAAAATTGCAATTGTTTGTGCATGAAATAATATTGCTATAAAAAAGTAAAAATGTATTGTGCAAATAACATTTTTAAATAGCAAAAAGTTTAAAAAAAATGTTTTATTTGCATAAAAATGAAAAATAAAATAGTTGTAACATGATTATTTTCAAATAAATAGCTTGAAAAAATCAGGTATTGAAAAAAAAAAATATTTTTTTCAATAAATTAATAATCAATTTTATACATTTGCAGCCCTCGTTAAAATAAATAAATCATAAAAATCAATAAATCAACAACATGACAAAAGCAGAAATTATCACAGAGATTTCAACAAAGACAGGAATTGACAAACTTCAAGTTCAAGAGTCAGTAGAGTCGTTTTTTAAAGTAGTTCGTAATAACATGATTGAAGGTAAAAACGTGTATTTCCGCGGTTTTGGTTCTTTCATTTTGAAAAAGCGTGCTAAGAAAATTGCTCGTAATATTTCAAAAAACACAGCAATGGTAATTGATGAGCATTATATTCCTGCTTTCAAACCAGCTAAGAGTTTTACTGAAAAAATTAAGAAAAGCGATGCAGTAAAAGCAAACGCTACAAAGCGTGAAAGAGAAGCAAAATTAGCTTTGAAAGAAGACTAGTTTGTGACTTTTCATTTAAATTATGCAAACCAATAAATCATTTATAATAATTGTTATATCGCTAGTACTTTTAGCTAGTGGGCTTGCTTATTTAAATTTTAGTTCAACTGGAAACGATACTCCAATTGAAACAACTGATTCAAATGCTGCATTGGCAAAACCATTTAGCTATGATGATTATTTTATTTCAGTTAGAGATACAATTTCTCCAATTCTAAAGCTTAAAATTGATAGTTTAGAGCGTTTAATAAAAACAGACACTGGAAATTATCAAGCTAATGTAATGTTGGCGCGTTTGTATGACGAAGCACATTTAAGCTTAATTGCTGCAAGTTATGTTTTTGATATAGCTACAAAATTAAACGATGAAAGATCATGGTTTAACGCAGGTTTTAAGTTTTATGATTTTGCTGCAAATACATCTGATACTGGTGCACAAATTTATGCATCCAAAATGGCAATTACTTCTTTTGAGAAAGTAGTGGCAATTAATGAACAAAACTTAGAAGCCAAGAATGCAATGGCAATTTGTTATGTTCAAAACGATTTGGATATAATGAAAGGTGTGCAAATTTTAAAAGATGTGGTTAAACGTGATTCAAATAATGTGCAAGCAAATTACACATTAGGAATGTTAAGCAGAAGAAGTGGCCAATGGGATAAAGCAAGAATACGTTTCGAGAAATTAGCCAAACTTGATCCATTAAATAGCGAAGCATATTTTTACTTAGGTGAAACATATAGTAGCTTAAATATGAAAAAAGAAGCTATTATTGCCTATGAAACATGTATGAACTTAATTCCAAATCAAGAATCTAAAGACGAAATAAAAAAATTAATTGATAATCTTAAACAAACAAAATAAAAACTATGCCAAGCGGTAAAAAAAGAAAAAGACATAAGATAGCCACGCATAAGCGTAAAAAACAGCTTCGTAAAAACAGACATAAGAAAAAATAATTTAGCAACAGCTAAATTGTGTTTTTATAATCTTATCAGTCAGACGTTTTAATATATTAAGGCTCTGACTCAAAACATAAAAACTTAACCATTTGGGCATTTAACACCATTGGTTAAGTTTTTATTGTTTTAAACAAACACGAAAAACAAACGCATTTTTAGAAAATCTTACATTTGAAAACTTGGCTTTCGCCAATTTTTTTTAGGATACACTCATCCCAATCAATTGCAATTTAACTAACGAAAAAACCTCAACCTTGCGTAATTGATAACAAATAAAAAAAGGGAAACTTTAAATAGTGAGTAACGAAATTATAATAAACGCAGATCAAACGGGCAATGTTCATATTGCCATGATGCGTGACAAAAAACTAGTAGAACTCCATCATGAAAAAGCAGATAATGCATTTTTGGTTGGAGATATTTACTTTGGAACTGTAAACAAAATAATGACTGGGTTAAACTCAGCCTTTATTGACGTTGGGCATGAAAAAGATGCTTTTCTACATTATCACGACTTAGGACCACAAGTTCAATCATTACATAAATGGATTAAGTTGGTTAGAAATGGTAAAACCACATCGGGAATTGAAAACGATGTAATGGAAACAGACATAGAAAAACATGGTAAAATTGGAACTTTATTAAGCCGCTTTCAACAAGTAATTGTTCAAGTAGTAAAAGAACCAATATCAAACAAAGGACCTCGTTTATCGAGTGAATTAAGTTTGCCTGGTCGTTTTATTGTGTTAATTCCATTTGATAATGCTATTGCTATTTCTAAAAAAATAGTAAAACACGATGAACGCAATAGACTTAAAAAGCTAATGCAAACCATTAAACAGCCTAACTTTGGTGTTATTATTAGAACCAATGCTGAAGGTATTAGCGTAGAAGAGTTAGAAAAAGATTTAACAGAACTAATGGCTAAATGGGAAATTGTTTACACCCAGTTAAAATCAGCTGTTCCACCACAAAAACTATTAGGCGAAAGCGAAAGAACGCTTACTTTAATTAGGGATTTAGTGAATGAAGACTTTACAGGAATTCATGTAAATGACACGTATTTATATAATGAAATTAAGAATTATGTAAAATCGAAAAGCCCAGTTTTAGAAAAAATTGTTAAACTTTACACAGGAAAAGTTTCCATTTTTGAACATTTTGACATTGAAAAACAAATAAAAACTAGCTTTGGAAAAGAAGCGAATTTTTTAGGAGGATGTTATTTAATTATTGAGCATACAGAAGCGATGCACGTAATAGATGTAAACAGTGGAAATACAAGTGCAAAAAACGAAGCGCAAGAAGACAATGCTTTAAGAATTAACTTAGAAGCTGCAACTGAAGTGGCTCGCCAATTACGATTACGCGACTTAGGTGGAATTGTAGTAGTAGATTTTATTGATCAAAAAACTGCTGGAAACCGAAAATTAGTTTATGAAAAACTAAAAGAGGAAATGAAAAGCGATAGGGCAAGGCATAAAATTTTGCCGATGAGTCCTTTTGGTTTGGTTGAAATTACTCGCCAGCGAGTAAGACCAGAAATGAATATTATTACAACGGAAAAATGCCCTACTTGCAACGGAACTGGGGAAATTCAAAACAGTGTGGTATTACTTGACGAAATTGAAAATCAAGTGAAGTATTTGATAGAAAATGTGCGTCATAAAGGATTTAGTTTGGAGTTAAACCCATACTTAGCCGCTTATTTTATTCATGGTGGAATTAAATCGCCAAGATTTAAATGGTTCATTAAATACAAACGTTGGATAAAAATAAATAAAGTAAACACCCTTTCAATGGTTGATTACCGATTTATAGATAAAGACGGTGAAGCAGTAGTATTTTAAAAACTATTCTTAATTGTTGGTGCCGCTGCGCTTAAACACCAACAATGGCATCTTTAAATAAAAAATCCGTAAAGTTCAGGCTTTACGGATTTTTTTATGAATATTTTCTAAATAAACAGTCAGTTTGAGCGGAGTCGAGAACCGTTAACTATGTCTCGACTCCGCTCGACATGACTAACGACTCCGCTCGACATGACCAAAACTTAATTTTTTTTATTCTTCCTCCTCTCCTACTCTGTCTATTTCAATTTTAAAATCAGAACTGGCGTAGTAATTTTTGGTAAACTCACACCAATGGCAATCTGCTTTTCCGCAGCCATTGCTAAATTCTTTTGCTTTTATTTTAGTAAAAGCAAAATCTATTTGTCCTAAAACCGTTTGAATGTCTAAAGGTGTAATTGGAACCCTAATTTTATTGAAATTATTTGTTTTTTTATCAGGTTCTACAAAGTCAAATTCACAGGTTTGCATATCCCAATCTTGTGTTTTGGGGTCCTTATCGTAATCCATTAGTATTTTATAAAACACTGCTTGTCGCCAATAATCACCACCAAATTTATCTTCAAACTTGGGTTCTTTTTTATCAGCTTCATCTTTTATTACATTTTCAGGATTAGGCGTTTTAAACTTTTCTCGCGCATTGTCAATATTGCCTGTTTTGTAATCCACTACATTTACCACATTCCCTGCAAACTCTAATTTATCTAACTTTCCGTTTAAAGGAACATTATTTACCACTACATTTTTCAAACTCCGTTCTACACTGGTAATTTTATTCCATTCATTGATGTATTTAGCATAATATTTTGGCAAAAACTGATCGCCATATTCCATGCGTAATTTAAATTCTTGAGACGTAAAATTTTGTTCATTTCTGCGCATAAACCAAGCAAAATCCTTTAACATTTCTTCCGCAGTAGCAAAGATTTTCTCGTCATTGCTATTCATGTTTCGGAACAATTTTTCTAAGGCATAATGAACAGCGCTACCAAAAGTCATGCTTGCACTTAATGGCGCTGGCACCTTAATTAAACTGTTAAAGTAAAACGCAGTTGGACATTTCAAATAAGAACTTAAGTGAGTTACACTCAAGGTGTATTTTTCCAATAATTCATTTACAAAATCATTGTTAAATAATTGGTCGGCAGCTTGGTGTTTTTGGTTTTGCCAAACTATCAATTCAAAGTTTATTAAATCGGCATCACTTACTGCATAATCGCTATTTTTTATTCCTGCAAACTCTTCTAATTCTGCTAAAAACTGACTTTTTTCTAGCTCTTTGCTATTGTTATCATGCGTTAAATAACTTAAGTTCAATTGCTTTTTTGCACGAGTCATTCCTACATAAAACAACCTGCGTTTTTCTTCTAAATCATTTTCTTTATTGATTTCAAATAAAGTATCTGGCAGGGAATAACTGCTGTGTTTACGCGATTTTTCCCAAACATTTGCATTGATACCAATGATAAAAACATGCTCAAATTCTAATCCTTTTGACGAATGTGTGGTAATAAAATTTACACCATCCAAATTATAAATCAAGCGCTGTGATGGCAACTGAATTTTTTCTTTTTCCATGGTATCTATTGTATTTACCAAATGCTTTAATGCAGTTTTGGTATTGCGCACACATTCGCTTTTTACAAAATCAAAAAAGGTATGAAGTAACTGCATATTATAAGTTCGCTCATCACTTTGCAATGCTTCAAAAAGCAAACCGCTATCGTTTATTATTTCTTTAATTAAATGTTGTAAAGTAAGATTAGCAGCACTGCTAATCCATTTTTCAATGAGTAATGAAGCTTTTACAAATAGTTCATTTACATTTTTATCTTCAATAAAAATACTTGGTTTTGGGTCAATGAAGTTTTGCTTTAAACCTTGTCGCCAACCAACTTTCTCAAAATCTTTTTGATTGTTCAAATCGTTCATTTTATTAGCAAACCTTGCCAATTCAATGCTTGGTAAACGAAAGAAATTATAATGCAATATTTCAAATAACAAATATTCGCCACTGTGTGCTTTTGTTAATTCTGCGTTGATGTATCGTAAAATAGTTACCAGTTTTTTGATTAACATTTCATCAAAAGCATTGGCTCTTTTTCGTGTATTAATTTGAATATTGTGATGTTGTAACCACGCAATTAAATCTTCGGCTTGTTTATGGTTATGGAACAACACAGCTATTTCATTTAATGGAACACCTTGTTCTTTCAAAGCCATTATTTGCATAGCAATATGCGTGCTTTGATGCGCTTCATTTTGATAAGCAAATATGCTTGGAGGATTGGTTAAGGAAGCAAATTTTTCGTTGCTTGCCAGCAATGTTTTATCAGGATTTATCCTGGTATTGTTCTGACTAATTAACGCTTTACTGACATCTAAAATTACTTGACTACTGCGGTAATTTTGTACCAACGAAATGGTTTTTAAATCTTGCGCTGCATATTTATTGATATAAAAATTGATGTTCTCCACGTTAGCACCTTGGAACCTATAAATAGATTGGTCATCATCGCCAACGGCAAAAACATTCGGCTTTTCGTTATTTTTCAATAGTTGAAACAATAAATCGTTTTGCGCACCACTGGTATCTTGGTATTCATCTACCAAAAAGTACAAATATTTTTCTTGGTATTGCGCTAATATTTCGGGTTTTTGGTTAAATGCTTCAATCACCCATAAAATCATATCGGCAAAATCATAGCGATTGTGTTGTTTTAACTTAGCTTGATAAGTTTCAAAAGAGGCTGAGGCAGCTCTTAAAACTTGCATTTTCTGCACTTCTTTATCGAAGGCTCCTTGTTTTAAATCGCCAGGATTAAACTCTTTGTATTTGCGTTTGTACACAAATTCATCGCGGGTTTTGATGTCTTCTAAATAAGTATCTATTTTGCTACTGATTAGAGCAGCACTCCAATTTTCGCGCTTCATGGCTTGATACAAATTTAATAAGCGATCTGTTTCATAATAAATATCGCCAGTATAACGTTTCAGCGGATTTTCAGCTTCAAACTTTTCAATGATTTCATGCACCAAATTTATTTGCTCTAACTCGCTAATGGCATCCAAACTTCTTATTCCAAAATAGTCTAAGTTTTCTTGAATAACGGCATTGCTAAAAGCATGAAAAGTAAAAATGTCAATTCTATACGCATCTGTTCCAATAATTTCAATGAGGCGTTTGCGCATGGCAATGGTTCCTGCATCGGTATAAGTTAGGCATAAAATACTTTCGGCTGTGGTATCGGTTTTGGTTAAAATATTGGCAATTCTACTTGCTAATATTTGTGTTTTTCCTGTTCCTGGCCCGGCTATCACAAGCATAGGGCCATCAATTTGGTCTACTGCAATGCGTTGCTCTGCATTCAATTGATTTAATAAATCGGTAAAAGGGATTTTTGTTTGTGGCATTTTCAAAAGTAATGATAAATGAGAAGATTTGCCACAGATTACACAGAAAAATTAACCGCAAAGTTCGCAAAGTTTTGCGCAAAGAACACAAAGGAATTTGCCTCAGATTTCACAAAAAAAATAACCGCAAAGTTCGCGAAGGTATGCGCAATGAACACAAAGGAATTTGCCACAGATTGCACTGATTTCACAGAAAAATAAACCGCAAAGGTCGCGAAGGTATGCGCAAAGAACACAAAGGAATTTGCCGAAGAATATACTCAACAAACAGGTTATTTTACAGATAATGAGTATTTGGTATAACTATATTTTGGAGGTAAGTTAGCGATGGAAATAATACTTAAACTGGTGCTGATAAGCATTACAGGAAAAGAAATAACTGCGGCTAACTGATTGACAGAATTAGCAGTATTTTTTTTGCTGATTCCATATACCATAAATGCAGTGGTAAACAATGCAATTCCGGTAAAAACACGCGCAAATGAATGTTTGGAATGGTAGGCGTTATTATGAAATTGAATAGATTTTAAATCACTGTATAAACAATTATATTCTTTTATTTGATTTGGCTGCGATTTAAAAATTAACGAATCACCATTAACACTTTCCAATACCAATGTTTTGGAACTTTTATTTTTAAATTTACAATGAACTTTTATAGGCAATTTAAACAATTGCGCATTTGAAATTTCACCACTGGAATTTGATGATAAAATGATGCTTTGTTGTGCGTTGCAAAGCATAGCAAACATGAAGATAACGAATAAATAAATTGCTGATTTCATATTAATAAAAACTCCATTTGTTTTTGGTATTATATCTATCACCTATTTTAGTAACTGATTTATAGGTTAAATATCCACTTGGAATTACAAGTAACATTAATGATAAATCACCGTCAGCCATTCCTGCCAATCCAGCTAAGGTTGTAACGCTTGTGATAAAGGTTGATAAAACAAGTACGGGGTTTCTTAATGGTGTTCCTATTTTTAAATTTGAAATGTTTTTTACATTTAGTAACAATGTATCTTTTTTGTTTTTTACTACCGTTACAAAAGGAAAATGATAATCAATAACATTTACTTTTTGCTTAAAACTTAAGGAATCAGTTTGGTAAACTAATTTAATTTTTTTAGGCAATTGAATAGTCTTTTTATCCAATGAATTCATTTTTTCTAACTTAATATATTGTGCGTTTGCAATTAAGTTAGCTAAAAACAAGACTATTAAAAAAATTAGTTTATTTGACATAAATCCTCCATTTCTTGGTGTTAAAATTCTTAGGTAATTTCCTTATTAATGCCACCGAGGAAATAATAGATATAGCACTCATTGGGATTCCTAATATAATAGCAATATTTAGTGTTGGATCACCTGCATCGGTTGATTCATGAAAGAAACCACCAATGGTTAAAGGTGTTATAAACAAAGCCATACCTGTAAAAAATGTTGCTGCTGTTTGAACCAAAGCATCACTTTTTTTGGAAAAATAAATGTGTGAAACTTCACCTATAGTGCAATCATAATTTTGTGGTTGATTGTAATATTTCTTAAAAAACAAACTGTCGCCTACTATTTTTTGTAGCAGCAATTTATCGTAAGCACCATTTTTAAACTGTATATAAACCTCAGCTGGTAATACAACTGATTTTATTTTTCCATTGCTTATTTTTTCTATAAATAATTTTTGTTGTGCATTGCAAAGCAAAGCAACAATGGAAAATATAAACAGGAAATATAATTTTTTCATTAATCAAATATAAGGAAGTAAATTAATTATGCTAATAAAAGAAATGATGAAGTATGAATGTTAAAGTATGATTGATGCCCTTCGACTCCGCTCAGGGTGACAAAGGATTTTGAGTAATGAAGTATGAAAAAAATTAAATTCGAAATTCGAATATCTAAATTCGAAATTACAATCAGCCAGAAGCCAGCTGCTAGAAGCTAATTGCTAAAAATTCCTTAAACTTGCACTCATTTTATTAGTAAAAATTAGCATTGCAGTTCAATCCATTCCAATATCATTTACCCGTTGCCGATATTATTGACGAGGTGAAAAACCATTTAACCAATCACAATACTTTAATTGTAAACGCGCCTCCAGGAGCGGGAAAAAGTACGCTTTTGCCTTTGACTTTATTGGATGAAAATTGGTTGGCTGGCAAAAAAATTATTATGTTGGAACCACGAAGGTTAGCTGCTAAAACAATTGCTACCCGCATGGCTGAACTATGGGGCGATAAAGTGGGCGGAACCATTGGTTACAGAATACGTTTTGAAAACCGAGTAAGTGCACAAACAAAAATTGAAGTAGTAACCGAAGGTATTTTAACTCGCATGTTACATACCGATAATGCTTTAGAAAATGTGGGCTTGGTGATTTTTGACGAGTTCCATGAACGCAGTTTATTTGCCGATGTAGCCATGGCTTTGTGCCGAGAAGCACAACAAATATTAAGACCTGATTTGCGCATGATGGTCATGTCGGCTACGCTGAACATGTCCCAATTAACAGCTTTGTTAAACTGCCCTGTGGCAGTAAGTGAGGGAAAACAATTTCCAGTAGAAATAAAATATGTAGGCGAAGGTGATGCTTTTTTATTGCCCGAAACTACTTCTCAAGTAATTGTAAAAGCAGTAAAAGAAAACGAAGGCGATGTGTTGGTGTTTTTACCTGGCGAAGGAGAAATTAGAAAATGTGCTGAATTACTAAAAAGTAAATTGTTGGACTTTGCCATTCATCCATTATACGGACAATTACCTCAACGGGAACAATTTGCCGCCATTATGCCAAATAAAAATGGCAAACGAAAAGTAGTATTAGCTACTTCCATTGCCGAAACTAGTTTAACCATTGAAGGAGTAAAAATAGTAATTGATTCAGGGTTTGCGCGTGTTTCCAAGTTTGATCCTAAGTCAGGATTATCGCGGTTAGAAACAGTTCAAATTACCAAAGATTCAGCTGACCAACGTGCAGGACGTGCGGGAAGATTAAGTGCTGGTGTTTGTTATAGAATGTGGACCAAGGCCAATCAGGAACGAATGATTGAACACAGAATACCTGAAATTATGGAAGCTGATTTAGCTGCTTTGGTGCTCGACATGGCCAAGTGGGGAATTAGTAATTTAAACCAACTCACTTGGTTAAGTCCGCCTCCAAAAGCTGCGGTAATGCAAGCTGTAGATGTGTTGACTAATTTGAATGCTTTGGACACTAACAAACGCATTACAGAACATGGAAAAGAAATTCATCAATTGCCTTGTCATCCTCGCATTGCGCACATGCTTTTAAAGGCAAAAAAAGACAATGCCATTGCACTGGCAACCGACATAGCAGCCATTTTAGAAGAGCGAGATCCATTGCCAAAAGACAGTGGCATAGATATCAATCTAAGAATAGAAGCATTGAGGCGAAGTCGCCAAAATAATAGTGCTGGCAATAGATTTGGAAGAATAGAAAAGGTTGCAGAATCGTACCGCAAAATGCTGAACCAAGAAGCAGAAAACGGACCGGTTGATGATCATGAAACAGGTTTGTTATTGGCTTATACTTATCCCGAACGCATTGCTTTTGCAAGACCAGGAAATAACGCACAGTTTCAATTAGCCAATGGAAAAATAGCAGCTATAGGGCATAGAGATAATTTGGCAAATGAACCTTGGCTTGCCGTGGCACATATAGATACCCGAGATGGTTTAGGGAAAATATTTATGGCATCGCCATTGAATCCAAAAGATTTATTGCCATTGGTAAAAGAGCGTGAAGTAATTACTTGGGATACCCGAAAAGGTGGTTTAATAGCTACCAAAGATTTAAGAATTGGCAGCATTGTATTGCAGTCAAAACCATTGGCAGCGCCAAACGAGGAAAATTTAGTAGCGGCTATTTCAACAGCAATAAAAAATGAAGGCGAAGCATTATTGAATTTTGATGACGCATTTACCCAATTACAAAATAGAATTTTGAGTGTTTGCAAATGGAATCAATACAAAGATTGGCCAGATGTAAGCACCGATGAGTTATTGCTAAATAACATGGATTGGTTAGGGTTTTATTTGCCCAAAGTAAAACGACCTGATGATTTAAAGAAAATAAATTTGAGTGAAGCCTTGCTTCAATATTTAAGTTGGGATCAACAGCAGACTTTAAACTCCTTAGCACCAGCTAAAATAAACGTACCAAGTGGATCAAATATTTCAATTGAATATTTGGCAAATGGCGAAACCCCTATCCTATCGGTTCGCTTACAGGAAGTCTTTGGAATGGCTGATACACCAACTGTGAATAATGGAAAAATTCCTTTGGTATTGCATTTATTATCGCCAGGATTTAAACCTGTGCAAGTAACTTCCGACTTAAGAAGTTTTTGGAACAATACTTATTTTGAAGTAAAGAAAGAACTGAAACGCAGGTATCCAAAACACGCGTGGCCTGATGATCCGTGGACGGAAAAAGCAGTGGCTAAAGGCGGGCCGAGAAGGTTTTAAATTTTAGCCACAGATAACACAGATTGGAATTTTGATGTTGGATTATGAATGAATGTTATTTATTTAGGAGGATTTCATTTCGACAAGCTCAATGGCCACGGACGTTGAGCTTGTCGAAACGTTTTTTAATTATAGTAGTTTGTAAACTATAATCGGTAAGCAATACCAAAAAGTAAGTTAACACTATTTACTTTTGTGTCGCCACCAGGTATTGTATTATACAATCCTAAGTTGCCGCGTATTTCAGAACTTAAATATATTTTTTCTTTAATAGGATATTGCAATCCAGTACCAAAACTTAGTCCAAAATCAAATTTATTGGTAGCCGCGGTATAATCATTTGTTCGAGTATTAAAATTATCACCTTTAGTTACAAAAGTTTGGCTAAGTAAATAACCAAAATAAGGCCCAGTATTTACAAAATACTTAACTCTTTTTCCAAAACTTAATCTTACTAAAACAGGTAAGGTTAAATAATCAAAATTGAAATTAACAACTCCTTTACCAATTGAAGCTCCATAATTATCAGTAAATTCAAATTCACCTTCTCCGCCCTTTCTCTCATAAGCTATATTTGTTCCATTCTATCATTTACCAAAAGCAAAAAAAAAGGCCACCCTTTCGGGTAGCCTTTTCTTTATTTGCGTAGTACTTACGCTAGAAGAAACTTCTTAGTTTTTCAACATTTTAAATACTTGAGTATTTGATTCTGTTGTGTAACGTACAAAGTAAATTCCTTGTTTCAATTTGTCAACACCGTTAACAGTGATAGTTGAATTACCTTTAACCACGTCAATATTTTGGCTAATGATAGTTCTACCATTGATGTCAGAAACTTCAACAGTTCCATTTGCATTGTTAACTGTTTCAACTGTAATAGTTAAGTCAGTAGTAAATGGATTAGGAGTAACTGTTACTTTTTCTTTGGTGTTTTCAGCAGTTTTGATTTCAATAGTTTTAGAATAACTGAATGAGTTATCGTTATCAACCATTTTTAAACGGTAGTAAATAGTACCTGCACTGTTTAATAAAGTAATAATACCTTTATCTAAGTGATTGTATGAAGTTAAAGATGATGTATTACCAGCAGCTTTTACATTAGTAATAGCTGTAAAGTTTTTACCATCAATAGAACGTTCAACAACGAACATGTTAGCATTAATTTCGCTAGCAGTAGTCCAAGTTAATTTAGCGTCAGCGTTTAATAAGCTTCCGTTAAATGTAGTTAACTTAACTGGTAATGGATTGAAAATATCAGAACCAGTGAACAATTGAGTAGCATTAGAGAAACCTGTATAAGTTAAGTTGTTGTTTGTTGTATCAACTGAACTACCTGAGTTTGTATTCCAAGCAACACCTACTTCTTTATTTGCTAAACGCATGTAATCTTCTGTAAATCCAAAAGTAGTGTACATAGTACCCATCCAATTGTCTCTATAGTTAATTTTAGCATCGTATAAGTATGTTCCTGCAGGGGCAGTAATACTAGTATAGAAATAAGGGAAGTTAGGAACTGAAGAACCAATTTGAATTGGTGCTTTTCCTGAATACTGACGTACAGCTATAGTAGCTGGAGGAGTAGTAAACGCATCCCAAGTAATAGAAGCAACTGTATCATTACCCAAAGTAAATATTTGAGTAGTACCAGCAGTTGGAGTAGCAGGTGTTGCAGTAGCTGTAGGAGCTAAAGTAGAAGCACCTGGATTAACGTTGTAAGCACCTATATCTGGAGCACCATCTACAATAGTAGCAGGACGTAAAACACCGTTTATATCTGTAGGGTTAATTGCAAAGAAATCACCACGACCGTTTAATGCCCAAACAGCTGTATCAGCAGGATTTGGAGTATTATTAGATAATGAAGTAACTGCAGGGCGGTAGTTAATACTTAATTTATCGCAAGAACAAGCTGTTCTCCATAAAGGTAAAGTAGTAGAAGCACCCACACCACTAGTTAAACTAGAACCATAAGTAAAGTAGTTATTATTGTTCATTAACGCAGTAGTAGGAGTTGGAATTGCAGCAAAATATGCGGCAGAACCTGTTCCTGTATTAGCGAAAATGTTGTTTTTGAATACTAAACCAGTTGTTCCTAAATTATAAATATAAGCAGCCTGAGTAGCAGAGTTAATATTAAACGTGTTGTTAATATAATCAATGTTATTTGAATAATAACCAATGTAAATAGTAGAAGAACCAGCACCACCAAAGAATGAATTATTTGCTACTTTACCTCTTCTACCTGTAATACCATTTCCATTACTTGAATAATATCCAAGATACATAGTAACTGCATTTAACAAGTTAATTTTGTTACCTGAGAAATTGAAACTATCAGCATACATGTAGTAATAAATTTGACCACTGTAACCTGAAGAAGTTGAAACTGTATTATTGATATAGTTTAGACCTTGGCTATAGTAACTATAGAAACCATAAACATAAGAATTACCAATAATATTGTTATCAACTGTAAAGTTCCAATATCTAGAAGCTAAAGTATTAGTAGTACCATACATGTATATACCATAGTATGAACCATTGATAATACCGTTTTTGATAGTAACACCATTACAAGAACTAGTTAAACCAGTACCATAAACAGCGTAGTTACCATAACTAGTTTGAACTGCCATGTCAATGTTACAACCTATGATAGTATCAAAAGAACTAGCACCAGAAATAACAATACCATTTTGAGTTGAAACTGTACTTGTACTTCTTAAAGTTAGATTTTTCAATGTAGTATAAGAACTACCATTAAATTGCCAAATTTGAGCTGCACTAGTTGCAGGAAGTATAATTACTGAATCTCTGTTATTAGCCATTGATTGGAAAGTAACAGTATTAACACCACTAACACCAGGAGCATTAGCATAAACTATAGCTTCAGCATAAGTACCTGTTCTAACATTGAATGTTACAGCACCATCAACACCACGAGATTGTAATGCAGCAATTGCATTGTTAAATGTAGTGTAATTAGAAGCAGTAGCACCAATGGTATATGTACCATTCATAGGAGTAATTACATTTGAAGTAACTGTATCGTTAGCTCTGTTAGGATCTGTAGAGAAGTTAGGGTTAGAAGTATAAACTTTTAAGTTATAATTAGTACCACTAACTACAGTAAATGGAGTAGAGAATGAAACACTTACAGTATCGCAAGAGTTTAAAGTACCAAACCAAGAAGTAGTAACAGGAGTTCCACCATTAATTGCATAAGCAATATCGAATGAAGTTACAGTATTAGCACCAGTGTTTCTAACCAAAGCAGTTACAACATTAGTACCAGCAGCAATAGGGAATACTGGAGATAACAATTTATCTAAAGCAATTTCATTACTGAAACCACCTTGGAATTCATAAGCTCCAACATCAGGTGGAGACATTCTAGTGTAACCAGTAATATCAATTAAGTTATTAGGATTAGTTATACCTTTTAAACCACAACCATTAGTTAAGTTAAAGTTACCAGCAGCTGCATTTACAAAAGGTAAAGTAGTTAATGCTCTAGATGAATCACCTCCACCAGTAGTAGTTTGGAAAGTTAAGTTAGTTAAGAAACCACCTCTATATAACAAATTAGTATTTGCCGCATTATAGTATGAATTATAATTAACGTTACCTGTAGTTGGTGAAGTACCAAAATAAGCAGTAGTTCCAGAACCACCAGTAGCTTCTCTAACAAAAATATTGTTTTTGAACCAACCGGTTGCAGAACCTGAATAATATAAATTACAGTATGAAGTAGAAGTAGCAGCATATGCCATTCTCATGGTGTTATTATAAAACTCAGTATAACCTGTATTATATAAATAAATACCATAGTAACCAGCATAAGTATTAGTACCACCATCTACAATATTATTATAAACTTTTAAAGGAGCAGTTGAAGTTCCACCACTACCATTCATATACATATATATACCATAACCACCAAAGTTTATTACTCTGTTACCTATGTATTCAATAGATTGAGTAGTACTAGAATTTTGATGGTAGTAGTTATACATACCATAATATCCATAAGTAGTATTCATGTTTACAGTATTGTAATGGAATTTAGAAGCGTTATAAATATAAGGCATATAAAAGCCCATATAGTAACCTAAAGTTAATACATTACCTCTTACTAAAATACCTCTGTTTTGAGCAGCATTTTGATTACCGTAAATTACATAACCATAATAAATACCACTAGTTCCACCACCTGTTACTGTGTTACTATCTAAAGTAACTGAATCGGCAGTAGTAGCCACAGTACCGTAACCTACTGGAGAACCACTTACACAAATACCATAAGCAGTATTAGTACTTACGTTAGGTAATAATACCAATAAGTTTTTAAATGTATTCATGTTACCATTACACATACCAGCACCTGAAGCAGGACCTGAATAAGTATTTGTAACAGTCATGTTTTGGAAAGTTACATAACTAGTAGCATTTAAAATTAAAGCTGCTTGAGAAGCTGTAGAAGTAGAAATGATAGTAGTTAATTTGTTAACACCAATAAATGTTACTTTATTAACAGCTGAAGCACCTGAAATATTACCAGTAAGTACAACCTGAGGATAAGTTCCTGGAGAAACAGTGAAAGTAACCCAACCACTTACACCACCCGAAAGAGCTGCAATAGCAGTAGTAAACGACTGGAAGTTAGTAGTACTAACAGCAGCAGAAGGATTAATAGTATAAGCACCATTTAACGGACCAGTTAATAATACTGAAATAGTATCATTTGCTCTGTTAGGGTCAGTACTGAAGTTAGGGTTAGCAGTATATACTTTTACAGCATTGCTACTTCCTAAGTTAATTTGGTTACCACCAGTAAATACAACTGAATCAGTAGCACAAGAAAGTAAAGTACCAAACCATGATTGAGTAACGGCAGTTCCACCATTTAAAGTATAACTAGCATCAAATGAAGTAACAGTAGTATTACCTAAGTTTTTAACTCTAAAAATTACATCTTGGTATCCAGAAACAATAGGAGCAACAGGAGTTACTAATTGAGAAACTGTAATATCACCAGCTGCACCACCAGTAAATTCGTAAGCACCAAAATCAGGTGGAACGTTACGAGTATAACCAGTAATATCTATTGGAACTTTAGTAGATAAATCTACACCTTTTCCAAAACAACCATTTAATAATCTTAAGTTAGTAGCACTAGCAAAAGGAGTAGAAGTAGAGAAAGTAGATGAATCACCACCTGCAGTAGTTGTTTTATAGTTAGATGAAGTAAATGCACTACCTCTAAATATTAAAGTAGTATTACCTTCATTGTGGTATAAGTTATAATTAACATAACCGGTACTAGGTGAAGTACCAAAATATACTGGAACACCAGTACCAGCAGTAGCTGTTCTTGAGAAAATATTATTTTTTACCCAAAGATTAGCTGAACCTGAAGAATAAAAATTAGTATATGAAGTAGATGAAGCAGCATAAGTCATTCTCATGGTATTATTGTAAAATTCAGTATTACCTGTACTGTATAAATAAATACCATAGTAACCAGCATAAGTGTTTGTACCACCGTCTATAACATTATTATATACTTTTAAAGGAGCAGTAGCAGTTCCACCACTACCATTCATGTACATGTAAATACCATAACCACCAAAGTTTAACACTTGGTTACCTATGTATTCAATAGATTGAGTAGTACTAGAATTTTGATGGTAGTAGTTATACATACCATAATATCCATAAGTTGGATTCATCGTTACTTTATTGTAATGGAATTTAGCAGCGTTATAAATATAAGGCATATAAAAGCCCATATAATAACCTAAAGTTAAAGTATTACCTCTCACAAAAATTCCTCTGTTTTGAGCAGCATTTTGATTACCATATATTAAGTAACCATAATAAATACCATTAGTTCCACCACCTGTAACTGTGTTACTATCTAAAGTAATTGAGTCAATTGCAGTAGCAGCAGTTCCGTAACCATTAACAGAAGAACTTACACAAATACCATAAGCAGTATTTGTACTTACGTTAGGTAATAATATAGTACAACCTTTAATGGTGTTACTAGAACCAGCATCACTTGTAGCAGAACCAACAATACCAACTCCTGAAGCAGGACCAGTATAAGTATTAGTAATGGTAAAGTTTTTGAAAGTATAATACTTACAACCATTTAAAATTAATGCAGCTTGAGAAGCTGATGAAGTAGAAATAGTTCTAGTTGAGGGATTGATACCATCAAATGTAATTGTGTTTGTAGCATTTGCATTTGTAATAACATTTGCAGGAACTATTACTTGAGGGTATGTACCAGGTGCCACGTTGAACGTAACAGGACCAGCTAAACCAATAGCAACTAAATCTGCAATAGCAGTATTAAATGAGGTATAGTTTCTAGGACCAGTAGTACCACCAATGGTGTAAATACCACTCATTGCACCAGCGATTAGTTTATAGCCGGCTGGGTTAGTTACAGTAGGAACA
Source organism: Bacteroidota bacterium (assembly GCA_947453415.1). Lineage (GTDB taxonomy): Bacteria > Bacteroidota > Bacteroidia > UKL13-3 > UKL13-3 > JAAFJM01. Next base: position 44,855 of record CANGGG010000001.1, read on the forward strand.
CGGAACATACTATCAGTAAAACCAACACATTGTCCATCTAAAGTATCACCGTTGGTAGCAGTAGTAGTTAAATCATATACTAACCAGTAATAATTATCACCAGCACGTAAAGTATCACCAGCGGAAGTAAAGTTTAAAGTTCCACTAGGAGAAGTAATAGTACTACCAAATTGGCGAATTACAGCTCCAGAACTAAATGTACTGTTATTTCCAGTATATAATACTTTAGCAGCTGCTACGTTATTTGATATATTATTAGAACCAGTAGTATTGAAATCAATACCATAAACTACCTTAGGGAACATATTACCTGTAGTATTTGCAACTGCAGCTAAAATAGGATTGTTAGTTGTACCTGTAGCAGCATTACCAATAGTTTGAACTGAAGTAACTGAGTTAAAAGTCATAGGTAAATTAGCCCATTTGTATGTTCTGCCTGAATCAGGAACTAAAGTTGAACCAAATGTCATAGTACCTGAAGTAACAGTACTTGAAGTTACAGGAGCAGCCCAAGATGAAGTAGAGTTTGATAAAACAGAATAATCTGCAGTAGTAGCACCAGAAACACCGGTCCAAACTGAATAAGAACTGTTAGAACAAGGTCCGTAAACAATTTCTACTGAATTAACAGTTTCGTTCAAACGGATTTGGAAGTTGTAAAGAATACTTGTATTGTAGTAATACGAAGACCAATCTCTAAACTGAATAACACAAGTTCTGAAAGGAGCAGTACCAACAGTATCAATTCTGATATTACTAGTTGATAATCCAGCACCTTGTAAATCTTGGTTCATTGCTGAAATAGTGTTAGCTTGAGTTGTAGGAGCACTGCTGTAAATATTAGCAGTAACACCACCTAACTTTAAGTAACCGTTAGCCGAAATACCTACCGAAGAAAAAGTATTTCCTTGCCAAACAAAGTTAAAGCCAATGTTTTGAGCAGCGTAAGTATTATCATCATCTGTAGAAGCTGATGAAGTAGATACTAGCTGACCTCCAGTAATCATCCTTGCTGCATAAGAGCCGGGATTTGTAGAAGAAAACGCCATTGTGGAGATTTGTGCCCTGACACTGTTAAATGTCAACAAGCACAAAGCAGTTACTAAGATACTCATCAAAGAGCTTCTTAGTCCTTTCCTTTTTTTGTAGTTGTTTATCATATATTTTATTAATTTATTAAGGCGCTAATGTGCGAATTCTCAACGAAAAAAAAAATATAGTTTAAACACTATAAGTGTTAGTTTTTACAAAACACTAGTAATCAGCATTAAATTTTCCGCTTGTGATCAAATTGTGACACAATTATGAGCAGAATCAATACTATAATTCACTAAAATCAGCCCGAATCAAGAAGGAAAAGTATTATTTAATACAAAAAAAACATTGAATTTTACACAAAAATTATTGAAAAATATCACTAAAATATTGTTTAATTAATGATTTAATATTTTAATAAAAAAAGGGTTTAATTTTTAACAAATTTCTTAGCAATTAAATGCTTTTCGGAAACTATATTTATCATATAAATACCTGTTGGTAATTGGGTAAAATCAAAAACAGTTTCTTTGCTTATTTTAGCAAAATATAAAGTTAAGTATAACTGGCCAGAAATACTGTAAACATTAATACTTGTGGGTTCATCTATTGCTGTATTTATACTTGTAAATCCTGATGTAGGATTTGGAAATAACACTAAATTATTGGGTGTAATTTCTGAAATATTTGTTCGGTCTACTTTTAAGCTTGAAGGAGTAACTGGTGAACGCCAAATTCCGCGACCATAAGTTGAAATGACTACATGGTTTTCTATGTTATTAATTTCAATATCGTTAATGGTGGTATTTGGTAAATTATTACTGAACAATTTCCATTCAGTTAGGGAATCGTTTGTGTAATAAACTGCTTTATTCATGGCCAAATAAATGGTATTATTATAACTACTAGCTTGGTGAATAATACTGTTTTTGGCTCCCGTTGGGAGATTATAGGTAATGTTTTTCCAAGTAGTTCCACTGTCTAACGATTTATAAATAATATTATCGGTTACTACATATATAATAGCAGGGTTATTTCTATTGAAGTCGAAATTCTTAATTGACGAAGTAATATTATTAAATTTAGTAATATTAAAAGCTGTTGTTCCGTCAGACTGAAAAAGCCCGGCAGTAGTGCTTACTAAAACTTTTAAATCATTGGTAGGATGTACCCTAATTTGATTAATATTACTTACAAAATCATAAGAAGAAGCAATAGAATAGGATCCTGAATTGTACATGTATAGTTTTTTGAAACCAGCATATAAAATTCCATTGTTACCAAATTCTAAGGGCGTAATCCAATTACCTTTTTCACCAGCAGGTGAGCTGGCAGTAAAAAATCCATCATTGGCAGTATTCGAAATATCTAATTGATACATAGAACCACCATATTGAATTAATCCATAATGTATATTTAAATTGGTTGGATCAATGGCTGCATCCATTCCATCGGCACCATGAAAATTAATCCATGCATTGTTAGCAAATGAAAAACCACCATTGTCTTGTAATCCACCTACTGCTTGCACCTCGGATGACTGTGCCACATCAATTCTATAAAACTGACTAATGTTTAATCCGTTTATTGTTTTATCTGTAAAGTTAACACCTAAATCTGCTGAAACAAATATGCCACCATCGGAACAAACATAAAATTTTCCATTATAAAATTTTAAATCATGAATATCGGCATGGGTATAATTTTCTCCCTTTGGATTACTCCAACTATTTAACTTGTTAAAATTAGCACCACCATTTGTCGATTTCCAAAGATTCAAATATCCTGTAAAAACTACTTCTGGATTTACATCCGAAACTGTAATAGCTAAATCATAATCAGCTTGTGTTGCTCCATCATAAACATCGGAAGTAGTATTTTGAGTTGTAAAAGTTTCGCCACTATTTACTGATTTATAAACTCCTTTAAAACTGTTATCGTTATCTGAAACCAATACGTATAAGTATTCTGCATTTGCAGGTGTAACCGCAATCGCTGTTCTACCCGCATTGGTGTATGATTGAATAGCAATAAAAGTTTCACCACCATCTGTCGATTTTACAATATCTCTTGTAGTTCCAGATCCTGACACAGCATATAATACAGTTGTATCGTTTGGTTTAATTCTAATTTCTTTGCATAAAGTAGCATAATTTCTTGTCCAAGTTAAACCCGCATCGGTAGTTTTATAAACTCCACTACTACCCACTACCCAAAGTGAATTTGAGTTCAATGGATTGATTAATATTTCACCTAATTTAGAAGAAGCAGTATAAGGATATGAAGTTTGATTCCAAGTGTTTCCTCCATCAATGGTTTTCCAAACACCTGTGGTAGCTGAATTTCCACCATCTTCATCACCTGTAGAAACATAAATAATGTTTGAATCATTGTAATCAATGGCAATTCCTGAAACACCCGAAAAAGTAGCCGCTTCATTTAATAAAACCCAAGAATTTCCATTGTTATTACTTTTCCAAATACCACCATTGGGCGAACCAATATAAATGGTGTTTGGATTTTGAGGATCAACAGCAGAAATATTTATTCTACCTTGCCCTGAACTCCACGAACCTTTGTTCACATGGGTAAACGGACCCATTGGAATCCAATTACTCATATCAATGCTATCTGCTTTTTTACTTAAATTAGGGTTCTTTTTTCTTGAATTTAAATATTCATTTGCTATTTGGTCGCCACTCATTAAAGTACCATCAGCATTTAAATAATATTTCCAATGTTCTTTCCATCTTTGATATACTTTAAAGCCAGAACCTTTATTATATTTATTAGGTTGAGTTTCCCAAAAACTATCTAATTGAGCAGTTATTTCAGCATAATTATTGGTAGTAAATTGCTGCCCAAGTATTTCAATAGGCTGAATTCTTTTTTGTGAATAAACTACGTGAAGGCATAAACTTAAAAATATATATAAGAAGGTTTTTTTCATTTTATTAATTTTATTATTTAACTATAAAGTTAATTACTAATTACAAATAAAGAGCATTATAGTTTCAAAACAAATTCCACTAGGTATGTCAACAAAAAGAAGACAATGGTTCTATTTAAATTTTTTATCAGTTTGTAAACTTAATATATTAGCAAATAATCGGTATGAACCAGCAACGCCTGCTGGCAATTCTCTGAAGAAAGCTAAGCCAGTATACACATAATTTCCTTTGCCATATTTGGCAATAATCAAGCTGCCTTTATTGGGTTTTTCACCCGGATCGTTCATGCTTAGTGGACATTCAAAACTGCTATCCATATCAGTTCCAAAATAAATTCCACGTTCTTGAATCCAACCATCAAAATCGGCATTGGTGATTTTGTTTGGGAAGTTTAAAACTGGATGCTCTGGCAATAAAAACGTAACAGGCGCTTCTTCAATAGTAACTCTATCGCGACTTAGTTTAAAAGGCACTGGAGAAATTTGGTCCTTCAAAGGTCCAAAAAAGCTATTGGTATTGTATTGAACAATTAAGTTTCCACCATCTTTTACATAATCAAACACACGTTGTTTGTATTGTTGCAATTTTTCGTTGGTGTTAAATGCACGCACACCTAAAACAATGGCAGGAAATTCATTCAAGTTTCCATTTTGTAATTGTTCATCCGTAATCATTACTACTTTATAACCCATTTGCTCCAAACTTGCAGGCACTGCATCGCCTGCACCTTGAATATATCCAACGGTGTTGAAAGTTTTCTTCACATCTACTTTTACCAATTTAGCTTCAGCTTCTGGAAACCAAGTTTGAACAGGAATATGGTCGTACTTAATTTCTTTGATGCCTTTGGTGTAATTTTGTCCATCTATTTCTGCTGTGAAGTTGATGGTTGTAGACCCTTCGCTTGAGCGCTTCTCGACTACGCTCGAAGTGACAGAAGGGGAATTGTTCGACCCTTCGACTCCGCTCAGGGTGACATTGGAAGTGACAGGAGCTCGGAACTGAAAAGTAAATATTTTTTCATCTCCTTTTTTTGCTAATTCAAAATTATATGAAATAGGCGAATAGTTAAAGGTGGTTAATGCTGCAAGTGCTACTTTAGGATTATTTTTATCTTCTGAAATTATTTTGTATTCATTTAATTTACTATCAGATTTTAAACTTAAAACACCTTTTACATAGTCTTTTCCAGCTTTAACAATTACTTGAATTTCTTTCGGTTTTTCATCGGTAAATACAAAACTTTTTTGAGTTAAGTTAAGCATTATAGGTGGCGTAATTACCAATGGACGATATAACTCTCCTTTTTCTGGATCAACCCATTTGTATTGCAATTGGTCAAACATTTTAACTCCTTTGCTATCTGGCATAAAATCGTAACCAGATAAAACATAAGGTTCAGATACATTGTTTCTTAATAAATTGTTTTTATCGTTTAACACAAACATATTGTTTTGTATCTTATTTTCTGTCCAATATAAATGGGAAATTTTATTACTTAAAAAAATGGTAGTATCTCTATTAAACACGTTAAAAACATAGCCTTTTAACAAGCTGTTTTGTATTCTAATAATTGTTCCATCAGCTATTTTTATTTTTTCATTAACACTATAATTTGGCTTATCAGCAATGGATTCTCTAAAAAAACCATTACAATTTAAAATAATTTTACTTGATAAATCTGATTGATATGCGTTTTCTTTTTCATCTATTGAATTATAAACTTGTATCAATTGTTTTGAAATCAAGTCTGGTTGTAAAGCATTATAAATCTTAATAATATTCGAAATCTGTTTCCCAATTTTCTCTCCACCTTTTACTCGTTTCCAAGTAAAATCTATTCCTTCAAAAATATCTTTTAAGCCAACTGTATCTCCTTTTAAAGGTTTGAAAAAATCTAAGCTTTCACCTCGTTGTTTGGCACTTCCAAAGCCTTGGCTTTTATGCATGCTGCGGCTTTCTGCTGCTATTTCGCCATAACTTTTGCCCAATAAAGGAATGTATCCGCCTACATCTACTTTTATATACGGACTCATGTCAGCATTTGGGTTTGCAAAACGAGTGCTAACATTCCAAAACATCCTGCGGGTTTTCCAAACCGAAACATATTTTAATTGATCTGAAAAACGAGTTGGATCGGCTGCTGCATCAAAAGCTTCTTCCGCCAATATTGCCGATGCAGTATGATGCCCATGTCCGCCACTTCCATCGGTAGCAAAACGGGTAATGATAATATCTGGTCTAAAATTACGGATTACCCAAACCATATCGCTTAAAATAGAATCGTGGCTCCATTTGGTAAAAGTTTCTTCTGGATTTTTACTAAAACCAAAATCGTAAGCACGAGTAAAAAATTGCTCGCCACCATCAATTCTGCGTGCTGCCAATAACTCTTGCGTGCGAATCATGCCTAACTCTATGCCTTGTTCAGAGCCAATTAAATTTTGTCCACCATCGCCACGTGTTAAACTTAAATAGCCAGTTCGTAAACATTTTTCGTTAGCCAGATAAGCTATCAAACGCGTGTTTTCATCATCGGGATGCGCTGCAATGTATAGCACTGAACCAACAGTATTTAACTTTTTAAGTTGTAACAATATTTCAGATGAGGTGTATGATTTGGGTGCTTGCGCAATTGCCAAAACAGTTACACAAATGAAAAGGATGAATAAGGATATTTTTTTCATTGTAAGTTTATTTTTTAACCGCAAAGTTCACAAAGGTTTTTCGCGAAGATCGCTAAGTTTTAAGTATATTTCTTTGTGATCTTTGCGATTTTTTTTTATTTAACCGCAAAGTTCACAAAGGTTTTTCGCAAAGAGCGCTAAGTTTTATTTTTTACCGCAAAGTTCGCAAAGGTTTTTCGCAAAGTTTCTTTTTATAATTCTTTGCGCTCTTTGCGTTTTTTATTTGTGCATTTGCGTTTAAAAAGCACGATAAGAAGCCGCAAGAAGCCAAAGGCTAATTTATCACACTATAACTTGTTCCATCTTTGCCATCTTTTATTTCAAAACCAATGTCTTTTAGTTTATTTCTGATTGCATCGCTGGTAGCAAAATCTTTGTTCAATTTTGCATGATTTCTTTGATCAATAATCATATTCATTAAACCATCAATTTTACTTGTATCTGTATTATTTTCTTCTTGTAATCCCAACACATCAAAAACTATTTCAGTCATCAATTTTTTCAAACTAGCTTTATCAGTTTCAGTAATCGTTTCCTTGCCATCGTTAATAGAATTAATCATTCTCACCGCTTCAAAAATACTTGCTATAGCAATGGGCGTATTGAAATCATCGTTTAAAGCATTATATATTTCTGTTTTTACAGCATCAATATTCACCGAACTATTTGTACTTACTTTTAAACCATTCATTAATTTCATGGCATTCATTAACCTGGTAAAACCTTTTTCGGCAGCTTGTAATGCTTCGTTGCTAAAATCTAAGGTACTGCGGTAATGTGCTTGTAACATAAAAAATCGCACAGTCATTGGGCTATAGCCTTTGTCTAATAGTTTATGATTTCCTGAAAATAACTCATTTGGTAAAAAAGAATTACCTAAACTTTTGCTCATTTTTTGGCCATTAACTGTCAACATATTGGTATGAATCCAATAACGCGCAGGTTGCGTTTTGTGGCAAGCCAAATTCTGCGCAATTTCATTGGTATGATGGGTAGGAACTAAATCCATTCCACCACCATGAATATCAAATTCATTTCCCAAATATTTACTACTCATGGCCGAACATTCTAGGTGCCATCCAGGAAAACCAACTCCCCATGGACTTGGCCATTTCATAATATGTTCCGATTTTGCTTTTATCCAAAGTGCAAAATCTAAGCGGCCACGTTTATCACCTTGCCCATCTAAATCGCGGGTATTGTTTAATAAATCGTCTAAATTTCTGTTAGATAAAATGGTGTAATTATATTCTTTGGTAAACTTTTCTACATCAAAATATATAGAACCATTTACCTCGTATGCGTATCCATTTTCAATGATCTGTTTGGTCATTTCAATTTGTTCAATAATGTGACCCGTAGCAGTAGGTTCAATGCTTGGCGGCAAGGTATTGAACATACGCATGGTTTCTCTAAAATCAATGGTGTAACGTTGTACAATTTCCATTGGTTCTAGCTGTTCTAATTTTGCTTTTTTAGCAATTTTGTCTTCACCTTCATCGGCATCACTTTCCAAATGGCCGGCATCGGTAATATTGCGCACGTATCGCACCTTATAACCCAAATGCAAAAAATAACGAAATATTACATCGAACGAAATAAATGTACGTGCATTGCCCAAATGCGCATTGCTATATACTGTTGGCCCACAAACGTACATGCCTATATGGCCTTCGTGAATGGGTTTAAAATCTTCGGTAGTTCGAGATAAAGTATTGTATATTTTTAAAGTAGATTCCATGATAAAAAATGAACTGCGAATATAGTTGAATAAATTTTGAATTTTGAATGCTAGATTATGAATGATTTAATATTTATAAAAAGCAGCAGTTTTAACAGACTTTTAAAGTTAAGAATTTTTCATTGGTATGTAAAAATTTTTATTGTACATTTATAAGCAAGACTATCCGTAGAGTTAGCGCAGCGCTCTAAGGATTCTAAATGAATTGTAGTGTCTCCGACACGGGCTTTACAAACGAGTTTAAAACTCTCTATTCATTTTAAATCCGTAGTCCGATAGCTATCGGACCCTCTGCTATGGCTTGGCTTCAGACTCTGGATAGTTGGGTTGAATTTTGAATGCTGGATTATGAATGATTTTATATTTATGAAATTTTAAACTTGAAATGTATTTAAAAAGTAATAAAAAATCTAGCAGATTCAAACAACAAGATACTTTTTAATATTTTAATCTTTTTGATTTTTTTAAATTTTTCAATTCAAAATAACATGACAGACATCATGCAACTAAACTGTTCAAATTAATACATTTGAAGTATGAATAAAATATTCTTTTTTCTAATTATTTCTTCCTTTTTTATTGCTTGTAAAAGAAAGGTAGAAAAAGTAAAAGCTACACAACAAGACATTACTGAATCGGTTTACGCTTCAGGAATTATAAAGGCAGAAAACCAATATCAAGTATTCTCAAATGTGAATGGTATTATTCAACAATATTTGGTAACAGAAGGCGATATGATAAAAGTGGGAACACCAATAATTGCTATACAAAACGAAACATCTAAGTTAAATTCCGATAATGCAAAATTAGCGGCCAACTATAACGATTTTGATGCCAATCAAAGCAAATTAAATGAATTAAAAACGAGTATTGATTTTGCTAAAAACAAATTTTTAACCGACTCTTCTTTATTTGTTCGTCAACAAAATTTATGGAAACAACAAGTAGGTTCGCAAGTAGATTTAGAGTTAAAACAATTGAATTTCCAAAGCTCAAAATCAAATTTACAAGCTACTTTAATTCGATATTCTGATTTAAAAAGACAATTGAATTTTGCTTCGCAACAATCAAAAAAAAATTTAATGATTGCTGAAAAACAATTGGGCGATTTTGTGATAAAGAGTGAAATAGAAGGTAAAGTTTATAGCCGTTTAAAAGAAAAAGGAGAAATGGTAAACGTTCAAACTCCTTTGGCAATAGTGGGTTCGGCCAATCAATTTAAATTAGAACTTGAAATAGATGAGTTTGATATCGTTAAAATTAAAAAAGGTCAATTGGTTTTAGTTTCGCTCGATAGTTACAAAGGTGAAGCTTATGAAGCAGTGGTTCAAAAAATTAATCCAATTATGAATGAACGCACTAAAACATTTATGGTAGAAGCATTATTCACCAAACAACCCACTACACTTTTTCCAAATTTAACAGTAGAAGCAAACATTGTAATAACTACTAAAAAAAACGCACTAACATTACCTAGAAATGTAGTAAGTGAGGATGGTTTTGTAACAAAAGAAAATGGCGAAAAAGTAGCGGTAAAAACTGGCCTAAAAGATTACAATAAAATAGAAATAATTAGTGGAATTTCTGCCAATGAAGAACTAATTGTTCCAATAAAATAATGAATATTAAACTAATCATTAGCATTGCCAAATCGTTGTTGCTTGCACGTTGGAAACAAACGCTAGTAGCGGCTATAGGCGTAACTTTTAGTATTACTATGTTCATAACTTTACTTAGTTTTATGAGCGGTTTAAACGATTTATTGGATGGTTTAATTTTGAATAGAACAGCTCATATAAAAATTTTTAATGAGATAAAAGCAAACCCAAAACAACCCATTAATTTATCAAAAAAATTCAAAGAAAATTATAACTTTATACAATCTATAAAACCTAATGGCGCCCGACAAGAAATTTATAATAATGGAGCTATTTTAAAAGCGTTAAAAGCGGATAATCGAGTTATGGGAATAGCACCTAAAATTACTGCTCAAGTGTTTTATAATGTTGGTACAATAGATATAACTGGAGTAATAAATGGAATAGATGTAGAAGCAGAAAATAGGTTGTTTTTCTTTAAAGATTATGTTACAACGGGTAATTATATTGACTTATTAAATGTGCCAAATAGTATTATTTTAGGAAAAGGAGCCGCCACTAAAATGCTAGCAAACATAGGCGATGTAATACAAATTACCACTCCAAAAGGCGATAGAATTCAACTGAAAGTGGTTGGTTATTTCCAATCGGGATTACTAGAATTAGATAAAGTTCAAAGTTATGCTTCGTTAGCCACTACCCAAAAATTATTAGGCAAACCCAATAATTATATAACCGATATTCAAATTAAATTATTTGATATCACGCAAGCACCAAAAATAGGCAAAGAATATGCTAAAATTTTTGGTACAGATGCCGAAGATATTCAAACTGCAAACTCACAATTTGAAACAGGAAGTTCCATTAGAACTTTAATTTCATATGCAGTTGGCATTACCCTATTAATAGTTGCAGGATTTGGCATTTATAATATTTTAAACATGATGATTTATGAAAAAATGGACTCCATTGCCATATTAAAAGCAACTGGTTTTTCAGGAAAAGATGTAAATGCCATCTTTATCATTATTGCATTAAGCATCGGTTTCTTTGGTGGTTTGGTTGGCTTGCTTTTTGGCTTTGGATTGTCATCCGTCATTGATCAAATTCCATTCAATACAGCTTCATTGCCAACAATAAAAACTTACCCCATTAATTACAATCCAAAATTCTACCTAATTGGAACAATTTTTTCATTAGTTACTACTTATTTTGCAGGCATGTTTCCTGCTCGAAAAGCAAGTAAAATAGATCCTGTAGTAATTATAAGAGGAAAATAATATGAGCCAAATTGTATTACAAGCCGAGGGCATTAACAAAAGTTTTCACGACCCCATAACCATTCCTGTTTTAAAGGATATAATTTTTTCAATAAATAAAGGTGAATTTGTGTCGGTAATAGGAAAATCAGGCTGTGGCAAGTCTACTTTGCTTTATATACTTTCCACTATGGATACTGATTACGAAGGAAATTTGTTCATAGATGGCGAAAGCATGAAGCAGAAAAAAGAAGGTCAATTGGCGTTAGTTCGCAATGCTAAAATTGGTTTTGTATTTCAGTTTCATTATTTACTAAATGAGTTCAGTGTGCTTCGCAATGTGATGCTTCCAGGTTTAAAATTAGGCACTTATTCAGAACAAGAAGTGGAGCACAGAGCTATGGAAAAATTGAAGATTTTAGGCATTGAAAATGAAGCGTTGAAAATGGCCAACCAGCTTTCGGGCGGACAGAAACAACGCGTTGCCATTGCACGTGCATTAATCAATGATCCATTGATAATAATGGGCGATGAACCAACAGGAAATTTAGATAAAAAAAATGGCGAAATAGTGTTCAATATCTTCCAAGAATTAGCCCATGAATTCAAACAAACTTTATTAATTGTAACCCACGATAATGAATTTGCCAAAAGCACCGACAGAATTATAGAAATGGATGATGGAAGGATTATAAAATTATAGATGTTGAATTTTGGATGATTTGTTGAAAGAAAGTTTGCCACAGATTACACAAATAGTACTAATTATTTTTTAATAACTTAAGCTTTCAATTTTTAAATGGTTATAATACATTTAAAATTAAATGTCACCCTGAGCTTAGTCCGATAGCTATCGAACGAAGGGCAACATCTTTTAGCTTCTCGCAATAGCCATATCGGCAATGGTGTTACCAATACTTAAACTACTAGTGGCTGCAGGACTTGGTGCATTTAAAATATGAATGGCATTTGGTTCTTCTATAATTTTAAAATCATCAATTAAGCCGCCCCATTTATCGCAAGCTTGCGCCCTTACTCCTGCTTCTGCTGGAATTAAATCATCTTCTTGAATGGTTGGAACTAATTTTTGTAATGCTTTGGTAAATGCTGTTTTACTAAACGACCTATAAAATTCGCCTATTCCTGTTTTCCAATATTTAACCGCAACTTTTCTAAATCCAGGCCAAGCAAGACTTTCCATGGTTTCAGTAAAATCAAAATCACTTTTTTCATAACCTTCGCGTTTAAAAGCAAACACAGCATTTGGCCCTGCTTCTACTCCACCATCAATCATGCGAGTAAAATGCACACCTAAAAAAGGAAAATTAGGATCTGGAACAGGATAAATTAAGTTTTTTATTAAGTGCATTTTTTCGGGTTTTAGCATAAAATATTCACCCCTAAAAGGAATAATTCTAGTATCAATATTTTTGTTACTTAAAGCCGCAATTTTATCACTGTACAATCCTGCACAATTAATGTATTGCTTGGCTTCGAATTCTTGCTGGCTAGTCATAATGGTTGCATATTCAGCATGGTTTTCTATTTTTTCAACCTTGTGATTTAAAAATATTTCAGCACCTTTTTCTGTTATAATTTCAGCTAATTTATTACAAACTACACTGTAATCAATAATGCCAGTATATGGCACATGTATGGCTTTTACACCACGTAAATTTGGTTCAAAATCCTTTATTCTATCTTTATCAATGATGGTGTTTTTAGTCAAACCATTTTCCAAACCACGGCTATACAGTTTATCTAATTCACCTATTTCACTTTCATCAGATGCTACCACCAATTTGCCACATAAGTCAAATGGAATTTCATGTTCCGTGCAAAAATTAATCAACATTTGATAACCTTGCAAACAATTCTGTGCTTTTAAACTTCCTGGCTTATAATATAAACCTGAATGTATAACGCCACTATTATGCCCTGTTTGATGGATTGCTACATCATTTTCTTTTTCAATGATTGCAATTTTTAAACTGCCTTTTTTTACTAATAATTGATAAGCTGTAGCTAACCCAACTATTCCTCCGCCTATGATAATGAAATCATATTTAAAATGTTTTTCCATCAGCTGAACGTAATTTTGATGCAATAAATATACTTAACAAGGCCATTCCAATACTGAAATAACCTAAAATATCATAATGAACTAATTTACCGTTTATGTTAGTTACTACAAAGCCAGCTAAAAAAGCTGCAACACCATTTGCTAATTGCTGAATTGAACTATTAAAACTCATGAAGCTTGCTCTAATTCTGGGTTCAACAGCACCTGTAACCATGGCTTGCATTGGAATAAATCGTCCTGAAAATACAAAGAAAATAGCCGAAACAGTTAGTACCATATAAATTGCCATAGGCTCCATATTGGTTATTAAATAAACAGGAATTACATACAATATCGCCAAAATAGTAAACATTTTTAGCTTACCATATTTATCCGATAATTTCCCAATAAGAGGAGAAGTAAATAATGTTAATCCACCACCAACTAAATATATTAAAGGTAAATCTTCCTCACGTAAACCAACATTACTCACCATATACGGACTAAGAAATGGAATAATAGCAAAATGACCCATCATCATTACCACGCCAAATAACAAAGCCAATAAATTATTTCTATTATTAAAAATACCTTTTATATTTTGCATTACATTCATTTCAAAAGCTGCTAATTGAGTAGCTTTTGATTGGTGAGGAACATATTTTCTTACTAAAAAATAAACAGGAATACCCAAAATTGCTAGAAACAAAAAAGGAGCATGCCAACCTAAATAACTAATTTGTTTTGTTTGTGTTGCAATAAAAATTCCAAATGGCACTCCTATGACAGATGCAATGCTAAAAGCCGCCATAATGATTCCCATGGCTCTTCCTCTGCGTTCGAATGGAACGGCATCACTAACAATGGCTAAAATGATTGCGCCAAGCACACCACCAAATAATCCAGTTACAAAACGCGCAATTAATAAAGTAGCATAAGTTGGAGCCAATCCGCAGGCAAAAGTTCCAATTAAAAAACCAATAAAAATACGCATCAAATAATTTTTTCGTTCAAATTTATTGATAATAAAAGTAGTGATAATTCCGGAGATAAAAGCACTTATAGAATAGGAAGAAACTAATAATCCAAAATCGGAAGGTTCAATTCCAAATCGTGAAATTAGGCTTGGACCGAGGGGCATCATGATCATAAAATCCATGATATTTACAAATTGGATAGCACCCAAAGTGTATAACATTATTCTTTCTGTTTTATTCATTTTATTTTTTCTGCAGGCTTCTTGCCGCATGCTTCTAATTATTTTATTTATAAAGGACTAAAATATCAAGTTTTATTTGCTTCCAAATCCTTGCATTTTTATTTTAGTTAATTTTCGTTTGGTGTCTAGCGAAAAATCGTTATTCATCATCCATTGATAATAACCCGGTTCATTTTTAAATACAAAACTTACCATTTTGCCTTTATGTTTTCCAAAATTAAAAATTTCATTTCCATTATCATCATAAATCATTCTACCAGCCAAATCAACTAAATTAGCTTGTCCGCTTGCTTTATGCAATGACTCCATATCGTTTCCAAGACCTTCGTATTTAACAATTTGGGCTTTTAAAACTTCTAAAGTTGCAATGGTATCTGCTTCCGCGCTATGTGCATTTTCTAAATTTTTATCGCAGTAAAACTTAAAAGCAGCGCTTAAAGTTCTTTGTTCCATTTGATGAAAAATACGTTGAACATCTACAAATTTTCTGCCTTCTGTTTCAAAATCAACTTCTGCACGCAGCATTTCTTCTACCAACATTGGAAAGTCAAATTTGTTTGAATTAAACCCACCAAAATCACAGCCTTTAAAATATTCGGCATATTCTTTTGCGTTTTCTGCAAAAGTTGGCATGTCTTTAACATCTTCATCAAAAATTCCATGAATTGCAGATACCTCGGCTGGAATTGAAATGGTTGGGTTGAACCTTTGTGTTCTGATTTCTTCTGTTCCGTCAACACTAATTTTTATAGTTGCCATTTCCACAATCCTATCGGTAGATATGCTAATTCCTGTAGTTTCTAAATCAAAGATAACTAAAGGACGTTTTAAATTTAAGGTCATATTTTTTCAGTAAAATTTCATTGCAATAAACACAATGTTTAAAAATACTTATAAGCCATTTTTAAACAAAAAATGCAGGGTCAATGAACTCCTGCATTTTCAAAATTACCAACAAAAAGAATTGGTTAATATTCATCAAATCCACCAATTGTGGGTTCAGCTGGTCCTTCTTCATCATTGCTATCAGTATTTTTTTCAAACAATCCAAATTCATCGGCTTCATCATCGCTAATTTCTGCACCAAATTCTTCTGCTTTATCTAAATAAGATTTTGTGATTTCATCAAATTCACTTTCTATCAAACCAAATTTTTGAACTTTATCATATTGTTTTGGAGCCAACCCAACCGACTTTCCAATTCTTGGATAAGTGAATTTAGGATTTTCATTTATATCTATTCCAAAAAGCTCTAATCTCATAGTCCATAAAGCCATAAAATCATACACATAAATAATTTTTTGGTGTGGGTCATTGATGTATTGACTAAGCTTCGCATTTTTCATTTCAGGAATAGGATTTTCAGGATCGTCAGTCATGTCTTCTAAAGTAATTTCTTGGTTTTTACGCCAAGTGTCATTACTCATATAAAATGATGCTAATTGCTTTTGATCAAACATAATTGATTCTAAAATGATTTTATGAAAATCTAGAAATACTTGATTAGATTTTATTTCAATTACTCGATAGGTGTCTTCGTAATCTTCAAATGTTAGTTTAAATTTATATACAGCCATTGTGTTTTATTTCTTTGCAAATTTGATGTATTTAATACAAATTACAAAGTGTATTTTACATAAAAAAAGAGGTTCATCTGAATGAACCTCTTTTTTTAAATTCTTATAAATCAATTTTACTGTTGTTTTCTAATTAATCTAAATTCTGCTTTTCTGTCTAATCCTTCAGTTTGCATTTTGTATTTTTTTACAAAAGTATCACGTTCACTAAAAATAAGAATCCTATTACTTTCAATTTCATAAATTTTAACTAATTGACGTTTAACAGCTAAGGCTCTTTTTTCAGCAATTGTTAATTGGGTTAAGTCTGGCTTATTATTGTCAGCGTGACCAATAATAGCAACGCTTACAGAAGTATCTATTCTCATAATTCTAGCTATTTGTTGTAATAAAGGATATTGTTCTACAAGAACATCATATTTATTTGGAGCAAAAGTTATAATTGGTAAGCCATATCCATCAGTATTTAAAGTTATAAAATCAGAAACTGGAATTGAATCAGAAAACTTCATCACATCTGTTGTTGTTTTAACTTTAAATGTTTCTGCAGGATAATAAAGGCTCAACATTTGATTAAATCCATAAGGATCGGTATCCTCAGTATCGGGAATACCATCTGCATCGCTATCAAGTGTAACACCTTTTACACTAACTTTATAACCAGCTTTTGTGTTTTGTTCTAAATCTAAATAATCAGGAATTCCATCAGCATCAGCATCGTTTTTCAACAAATTGGTAGCTGCTGTTGCTTTTTTAGCTAAATCATCATACATATTATTAACAGGATTCACCCAATCTATGTGTTCAGCTCTTTTACTTCCTGTAAAATTATATGATAGTCCAAACATAAAATTTCCATATACATCTGGAAATTTCAATTGATCTTCAAATAAATCTAAAAAGTCGGATTTATTTAAATGAAGAACTCCCTCAATTCCTAAATCAAACGATTTGTTTAACTTAAATTTCAATCCTAAACCAACTGGAACAGATACATTGACATTTGTATTAATAATTCTTGCGGTATCCTGACCAACAATAAATCTTTTATCAGTAATGGCATCATTGAAATTTACCGATACACCAGAAAAAAAGTAAAATATAGTATTTGGATTCTTTTTTCTATAATTAATACCACCTAAATTAAACATTCCATGAACTGCTATTTGTGTTATATTATTTACAAATCCAAGTGCATTTTTAAAGCCTCTATCGTTTCTGCCTGAATAAACACCATACAATCCTTGAAGTCTAATTGAACCAACATGTCCGAAAGAGTATTTTAAACTTCCACCAATGATTGGGCTAAAAACATCTTGATCAATATCAAACATAGTATAAGTTCCACCATAATTTAATGCAAATGCCCATTTACTCATTTTAACATTACTAAACATATTGGAATCAATTTTTGATACCAATGTAGTATTTGTTTTTGAAGCTAATGAGGTATTTTTTGACGCCTTAGCATTAGTGCTTTTAACTGTTTTTACAGCAGTGCTTTTAGGTTTAGTAACAGCGGTACTTTTAACTGTTTTACTTGGTTGCGTTGCTGGCTTTTTTGATTGAGCAACTGAAAATTTTGCAACCAAACAAATAAGTATAATAAAGATGTTTTTCATTGTAAAAATGTTTAAAATTTGAATATGCTAAATTACAATTTAGTATATAAAATAAAAGCCCCAAAAGGGGCTTTTATCTACATATTATTGTTTATTGTACAAATAAAGCCAAGAAGCGGGGTCAATTTCTCTCCTTGATTTTCTTAACATTTTCATTGCTGAATTTTCATCTTGGGTAGTTAAAGTAATTACCCTAAAGTATTTTGAATCTTTTGATAAATATATTTTAGCTTTAAAACCAATTCGGTTTATTTTATTTTTAAACCTTATTGCTGTTTTTAATTTATTAACGCTATAACATCCAACCACCACATTATATATAAATTCAGGTTCTGTAATAGAGGTATCAACTAAATATTGGGTTGGTTCATCAAATTTAATTGGTTCAACTACTTTAATTGGTTCAACTACTTTAATTGGCTCAACTACTTTAATTGGTTCAACTACTTTTATTGGTTCAACTACTTTAATTGGTTCGACTATTTTTATTGGTTCAACTTCCTTAATTGGTTCAACTATTTTGATTGGCTCAACTATTTTTATTGAATCAATTATTTTGGGAACATCTAAAACCTTTGGAACATCTACAACCTTTGGAACATCTACAACCTTGGGAACGTCTACAACCTTAGGTAAACTAATTACCGGTATTTGATCAATGGCAACTTCATTAGTTTTATTTCTAGGGAAAATATAATTAGCATAACTCCAATCAACTAATTCCCTTTTATTACTTGTAGAAAACTTATATGAAATACCTGCATTAATATAGAAGTGTGTATTTAAATCATTTGTAGCTCCTACACCATCTATATAATAAGATTGATTATAGTTATAATCTATTCCAGCTAAAAAGTCCCAAGATGAATTGATATGCTTTCTGGCTTGTGCACCATAAACAAAATTATTAGTTCCTTTATTATAAGTTACATTTCCTTTTGTGTTATCTGCGTATACTACATCTGCTGAATAATATAAAAATCCACCACCAATTACCGCATAATAATTCCAACTATTTAAATTTTCTGGTTCTCTTAATAAAACTGGTTCAGAGAAAATTCTTCTTAAATTAAATAATCCTCTAAGAGTAACTTGACTCATAGTAGTATTGAAACTTTTAAAATTTGAAGGATCTGCAATAACACCAGAAATAGTGCTTTCTGTAGTATGATCTCCAGCTAAAGTTCCATAATTATAAGTAGCTTGTACCGATATGAATTTATTGATTGAATACCGAACTCCAAGTCCGCCCATTCCAGTTGGATTATAGCCTATAGGTGAAGTTAAATATGGTAAACCTAAATTTAAATCAGCACTCCAATGAGCATAATCTTTTTTTGTAGTAGTTTTATCATTATTCTTTTCACCAATTTTATTTTTTGACTCCCAATCAGCTAAATTTTTACTTGATTTTGCGCCTAATTTATACGAAACTCCAAAACTAGTATTTAAATATGTATCTAATTTTTTATCGTCATATGCACCATCCATGAAATAAGTTTGCACATGATTGTATTCACTTGAAACATTTAAGTCGAAAGATGGATTTAAATAATATCGAACCCCCAAACCCATTTGAATAATATTCATTTGTCTAGACCCATAAGTTGTAAAAGAAGAATTTGAATTCTTATCACTGGTTCCATTAATTCTTAGTATATTTAAATCCCAAAACTGAAAACTACCACCTAAAGTAGCGTAAGGCATAAACTTAGAATTGGTTAAACCCAATAAATTACTCATATTGAATTGTAGGCTTCCGCCCAAATCGTAAAAAGAATTTTTATAACTAGCTACATCACTTGCTAATCCGCCTGATGGACTTAGTATTCCTGGGGCATTTCCTGTTTTTGCTTGAAATGTTTTTGAAGCAAAACGCGCAGCAATTGACCAGTTTTTATTCATTGAATACCTTAATCCAGCTTGATAAATTGCAGTAAAATCTGGCGAAATGGTAAAAAAAGTAACTGGAATGCCTAATGAAAAATCGGCACTTAATTTTGTTGAATTTTGAGCATTTGTATGTGTAACAAACAAAATACTCAAAACAAGAAATGATATTTGTTTTAAATGAATTTTCATGATATTATTGTATCAAATTATATTTTAACACATTTTATTTAGGTGCGAAGCTACTTTATTTTTTTAAATTAAAAAATAATTTACATTTATTAATTATTGCTTTTATTGTTTTAAAATAAAATATTTGAAAATTAATTTGAAAATTATTTAAAATGAATTCAAATTCCAGTAATAAAAACAATAATATAGCCAATGTATATGTGGCTTTAGATAATATTAGAAGCGCACAAAATGTAGGTTCATTTTTCAGAACATGCGATTCATTAGGTGTGGATAAGATTTTTCTATGTGGAATAACTTCTGTGCCTCCAAATAAAGAAATATTAAAAACTGCATTAGGTGCCACAGAATCTGTACTATGGGAGCATTTTGAAAACACATCTCAATGCCTTGAATTACTCAGAAAAAAAGGATTTAAAATAATTTGTATTGAACAAACCGAAAAAAGTTTAATGTTAGACAATTACGAATTTAATTTAGATGAAAACATATGTTTGGTTTTTGGTAATGAAATTGAAGGCGTTAATAAAGATATAATAGAAATGGCCGATGATTGTGTTGAAATACCTCAGCTAGGAAGTAAACATTCATTAAATGTTTCGGTAGCAGGCGGAATTGTAATATGGGATTTACTAAGTAGAAAACTAAGAAGAAAAATTTAAAGAT
Source organism: Bacteroidota bacterium (assembly GCA_947453415.1). GTDB lineage: Bacteria > Bacteroidota > Bacteroidia > UKL13-3 > UKL13-3 > JAAFJM01. The sequence goes on from CANGGG010000001.1 coordinate 65,354, forward strand.
TTATTTGATAAAAAATTTTTTTTTCATTTTTTTAATTTTAAGGAATTAATATTGCAAATAAAAAATGACAAAACAAGCAATCAAAAATGGCGTGAAGTACAAATTAAAAAAACTAATCAATTTTTTTCTCAAGGGATTATTAGTTTGTCTTCCTATTTTACTTACCTATTATGTTGTTTCAAGCGTTGTGCTTTCCGTTGACAAAATTATTCCAATTAACATTCCAGGAATTGGTTTTATAGTTGTAATAGTTGGGGTTACTTTAATAGGTTGGGTGGGTTCAAGTATTATTTCAAAGCCACTTTTCAATTTAATTGATGATTTTCTATCGAGTTTACCCTTTATAAAAATAATTTACACCTCTGTTAAAGATTTAATGGAGGCTTTTGTTGGTGAAAAGAAAAAATTTTCAAAACCAGTAATAGTAGAATTTACAGAAGGTGTATACAAGCCGGGGTTTATTACACAAGATGATTTGTTTGAAATAAATTTACCAGGATTAGTTGGTGTTTATTTTCCCCATTCATATGCATTTAGTGGAAACTTGTTTTTTATTGATAAAGCTAAAATAAAAGCATACGATGGAAACCCAACTGATTTTATGAAGTTTATAGTTAGTGGCGGAGTTACCGAAATTGGAAACTAAAACGTTCATTTACAAAATTTTTGATTTTTTGAAGCTCATTCGCTACAAAAACATTTTAATCATTTCCATTACTCAAATTTTAAGCTACTATTTTCTTTCTCCATTAATTGTTATTGATAATATTTTATCAAATAGGTTTTTATTATTAATTAGTGCTACTTTTTTATCGGCAGCGGCAGGCTATATTATTAATGATTACATGGATGTTAAATTGGATATGGTTAATAAACCAAAAGCAGTAATAATTGGAAGAAGTATTAGCAGGCGTTGGGCTATTTTACTGCATGCTGGTTTCAATATTTTTGCCATTTTTTTGGCTTGGCAAATTTCTTATAGGGTTGCAGGTTTGGTATTTACTTGCTCTCTAGTGCTTTGGATGTATTCTCAATATTTTAAAAAAAGTTATTTGTTAGGTAATTTATTAGTTGCATTAATGACAGCTTCTACTATTTTCATACTTATTCCTTTTGACGAAAACACCAATGTTTATGCATGTATAGCTTATTCACTTTTTGCTTTTTTTAGTAATTTAATTCGTGAAATAATAAAAGATACTGAAGATATGCGTGGCGATTCAAAATTTAATGCTAAAACTTTGCCTATAAAATTGGGTATTCGAAAAACTAAAACCATACTAAATTATCTACAAATTATTTTTATTGCATCTTGTATTTTCTTAGTTTATTTATTCCCAATAATAAGTTCTACCAATTATCATTATTTTATTTGGTTTTGTATTTATATGTTGGCATTGGTTATCATACCATCCATTTATTCTTTATATCTAATTTGGAATGCCGACACAAAAAAGCATTTCACTAAACTCAGTTTCATTTCAAAACTAATCATGATTTTTGGTGTTATTAGTATGATATTTTGGAGAATTTTATAAGCTTAAATCACTAACAATTTTGATTCTAATCAGCCCAATACAAATGTTTTTAAGTTGTTTACCTTTTTTCAAATTCTATTTTTGCAACCTAATTTAAAATAAATGCCTATTTTAGTATTCTTTCTTGGTCATTGGTACCTTTCCTTATTTTCTCAAACATTTTATTTGCATCGTTATGCTGCCCATAAAATGTTTACAATGAATAAATTTTGGGAAAAATTCTTTTATGTTTTAACCTATATCACACAAGGTGCATCATACTTAACACCACGACCTTATGCCATAATGCATAGAATGCATCATGCATATAGTGATACCGAAAAAGATCCACATTCACCACATTTTTTCAAAGAAGTGGTAACCATGATGAAATATACTTATAAAATATTTAGTGGTATACATACCAATCAATTCAAATTTGATGAAAAGTTTGACCGAAACTTTCCCGAATGTAAAACAATTGATTGGATGGCTAATACTTGGACCAGCAGACTTTTATTTGGAACTGGGTATGTTTTGTTTTATGTAAATTTTGCTACCAATCCTTTAATGTATTTATTGTTGCCAATACATTTTTTAATGAGTCCCGTTCATGGTGCTATCGTAAATTGGGCTGGACATAAATATGGTTACAGGAACTTTAATGAAAACGATTATTCTAAAAACACATTAGTTTTTGACTTTTTAATGCTCGGTGAATTATTTCAAAACAATCATCATCATGCAGGAGCAAGAGCAAATTTTGCTGCAAAATGGTGGGAAATAGATCCGGTTTATCCCTTAATTATTTTATTGGATAAAGTAAAAATTATTAGATTAGTTAGGAATAAATAGAATTATTAGGCTTTTGAACTTATCTTTTCATTTATTAATTTTAAAATAAGTTCTAATTGTTGTTGGTGATTAATATTGCTATTATCTAATTCAATGGCATCGTTTGCTTTCATTAATGGTGAATCATCCCTATGGGAATCAATATAATCGCGCTTTGTTAAGTTAGCCAAAACTTCTTCAAAAGTAGTTCCTTTACCTTTACTTTTTAGTTCATCATATCTTCGTTGTGCACGAATATTTGGCTCAGCAGTAATAAATAATTTTAATTCAGCATCAGGAAATACAACGGTTCCTATGTCTCTTCCGTCCATAATAATGGCTTTTTCTATGCCAAATTGTTGTTGTTGTTTTACTAAAAATCTTCGTACTTCACTGATAGAACTTACATCGCTCACAAAACCTGCAACTCTTGGATTCACCCTAATTTCTTCTTCAATATTTTCATTATTTAAAAATGTTTCTTGAATTTGAGTTTGCTCATCAATTTTAAATGAAATATTGATTTTGGAAAGAGCTGAATTTACTTCATCAATATTTTTAAAGTCCACATTGTTTTGAATAAAATATAAAGTTACAGCTCGGTACATGGCACCGGTATCAACGTATTTATATAATAATATTTTAGATAATTCTTTAGCAATTGTACTTTTTCCACACGATGAATATCCATCAATTGCAATGATAATTGGCTTCATTAATTTTTCTTTTTATAAAACTCTTGCAAGTTAGCAATTATTGAGAAATGATTGGTAGCGTTTCCAGCATAAATAGATGCACTTCCATAAGAAAACATGTATTTTTTTACTTTTAAACCAAAACCCCAACTAAAACCTGCCCAACTTCTAGAATCAGGAATTGTCAATTCACGCCTTCTTAAATCGTTGTATCCAAATCTTAAATGAAAACCCTGTCCAAATAACAATTCTGTATTTATAATTAAGTGACTCATTAAATAATTGATAGAAGTAAAATCTTCTTGAATTGGTAATCCGGTTGACAAATCTATATTCCTATTATTTTTTGTTTCATTTTGATAAAGCAATGTACCTAATTTTTGTAAATCATGTGCTATAATTGAAATTCTAAGTGGATTATGAGCAAACTTTTTACTGTAACCAATTTGAAAATTCATGGGATACATTTGTCTTTCAGATCCAGTAAATGTAGTTATTTGATATCCTAAATTATTAATAACAGCTGTAAAAACCGATAAACTATCTTCGCTTTTATAACTAGCGCCAACATCGGCAGCCATACCAACACTTGAGTAAGTTTCTAATACCGAGTATACAAATTTTGCGGTAGCACCAATATTCCATTTATTCATTATTCTGGAAGTTGATATATGCATGGCAAATTCATTTGCAGCCGGAGAGCCCGTATTTATATTATTGATATCCTTTCCATCAAAAGTTCCGTAATTAATATACTGAACGCCTAACATGAGCGGACCAGCTCTTTTTGAATTAAATACGTAACCAAAATAACCTGAACCAATATCTGCTAAATAGTTTTGATAATTAATCGTTAGTTTTTTATCCATATTTGCAGTTAATAACGAAGGATTATTTATGACTAAACTTGCATCGTTATCGTGCGTTGCAATGGCGCTACCGCCTAATGCTGCAATTCTGGCATTGGAATAATTGTTTAAAAATCCAAAAGGAACATAACCGCCAATTTGGGCTTTAGCAACTGTTGAAAATAAAAGGAAAAAAGTAACTATTTTATTCATTAAACAATTCGATTTTGAAAAAACTCACGTAAACATTAAACTGCTTAAACGAAATTTGTTTGTTTTTATTGTTACAATAATAAGATAGATTTTAAGAAAAAAACTATTTTTTTTCAAAATAGAAAATATGACTTTACAATTCCTTATTATTGCGTTTTAAAACTATAAAAATATTTATAAAACAAATACCCCTTTAACTTTAAAAATATGTTTGGATTAGACCCTACCTTAACGTTCCTGTTAATAGTTTGTTTAACAGCTGCCTGCGCATTTGAATTCATAAATGGCTTTCACGACACTGCAAATGCAGTAGCTACAGTAATTTACACCAATTCATTAAAACCATGGGTGGCTGTAATTTGGAGTGGAATTTGGAACAGTGTTGGAGTATTTGCTGGCGGTATAACAGTAGCAATGGGAATTAGTTATCTAATACCTGTAGAAATTTTAGCGGATCAGAATATTTATCACAGCGTGGCGCTAATAATGTCGTTACTAATTACTGCCATTGTTTGGAATTTAGGCACTTGGTATTTTGGAATTCCTTGTTCTAGCTCACATACCTTAGTAGGCAGTATTTTAGGTGTGGGATTAGCTTATTCTTTTATTGCAGAAAAAACAGGCAATTATGTAAACTGGAGCAAAGCCAGTGATATTGGTTTAAGTTTATTGGTATCGCCCATTGTAGGATTTAGCCTAACTATTTTAATTATGTATTTACTAAGGGTAAGTATAAAAAACAAATCAATTTTTAAAGCACCAAAAACCAATGATCCACCTCCATTTATGATAAGAATGGTTTTATTGTTAACTTGTACAGGTGTAAGTTATAGCCATGGAAGTAATGATGGACAAAAAGGAATTGGCTTAGTAATGTTAATTTTGGTTGCAATAGCTCCAAGTTATTTTGCATTGAATCCAAATGTAAATTTACCTAAGGTTAAACAAGAAATTACTATGGTTGATTCAATTTTAAATAAAACAATTGCAACACATATATCTAAAGAAGATAGTTTGGAAGTAGCTAAAGTAATTACAATTTCTAATAAAGTAAATAAAATTATTTGTTCAAAACAATTAGATAGTTTGAATGTAGCAGAAAAGTTCGAAGTTAGACAAGGTACTATTAAATTAGGTAAGGAAATTGAAAAGCTTAGAAAAAGTAAAACTATTGCATTAAGCGAAGCAGATAAATCAAGTTTGAAAGCTTCGGTAACAGATGTTAAAACAATAACTGAATATTCTCCAAGTTGGGTAATATTAATGATTTCAATTTCATTAGGATTAGGAACCATGATAGGTTGGAAACGAATAGTTAAAACCATTGGTGAAAAAATTGGTAAACAACATTTAAATTATGCGCAGGGTGCTTCTAGTGAATTAGTAGCAGCCGCAACTATTGGAATGGCAACTGCATTTGGCTTACCTGTTAGTACTACTCAAGTACTTTCATCGGGAATTGCAGGTAGTATGGTGGCAACTAAAGGAGTTAAAAATTTACAAGGTGGTACCATAAGAAATATTGCAATTGCATGGATTTTGACCTTGCCTGTTACAATTGTTTTGTCAGGTTTATTGTTTATATTATTCAGAGCATTGGCAGGATAATTTTATTATAAATTATTATTACAAAAAGCACTTTCCTTAAAGAAAGTGCTTTTTTGTTTTATGTCTATTTTACTGTATATTGAAATAGTTTTATAAAAAACAAATACCTTGATTATTTGTTGAAAATTAAATATTAGCATGCATCAAAAGCCTATCATTATTAGGTTTAACCACGATATTAACATCACTGTGATTAACTTTTAAAATTTACTAAAACTCCAATTACTATTATTGTGAGGTAATAAGTAAAAGAAGTAATTAAAATAAAAACTTGAAATAGTTTTTTAAATTATTTCTTATCAATTATTATTAGGTTGTTATATAATATTTAATGAAATAAGGCATCCAAAAACTAATAATTAAAACAATAAATTAAATGCAAAATCAAGATGAGTTATTATTGAGAGAAAACAAAGATCGTTTTGTTTTACTTCCAATTAATTATCCCAAGGTATGGGAACTTTATAAAAAACATGAAGCAAGTTTTTGGACTGCAGAAGAAATTGATTTAAGCGATGATTTAAAAGATTGGGCTAAGTTAAATGACGGTGAGCGTCATTTCATTTCTCATATTCTTGCTTTTTTTGCTGCTAGTGATGGAATTGTAAATGAAAACCTTGCTGTAAATTTTATGCGAGAGGTACAATTACCCGAGGCAAGATGTTACTATGGTTTTCAAATAATGATGGAAAATATTCATAGTGAAACATATGCTTTATTAATTGATACTTATATTAACGATCCAAAAGAAAAAGACCGTTTGTTTCACGCAATAGAAACAGTTCCTGCCGTAAAAAAGAAAGCGGAGTGGGCCTTACGTTGGATTGAAAATGGAACATTTGCACAACGTTTAGTAGCTTTTGCCGCAGTAGAAGGAATATTCTTTAGCGGTAGCTTTTGTTCAATTTTTTGGATGAAAAAACGTGGGCTTTTACCTGGACTTACTTTCAGTAATGAACTAATAAGCAGAGATGAAGGATTACATTGTGAATTTGCTTGTTTGCTTTATAGCATGTTAAGTAATCAATTAACAGAAGCTGAAGTTCATACTATTATTGGCGATGCTGTAACAATAGAAAAAGAATTTGTTTCAGAAGCGTTGCCAGTTGATTTGATTGGAATGAATGCCAAATTGATGCAACAATATATAGAATTTGTAGCCGACAGATGGATAGCAGAATTAGGTTATAAAAAAATATATAATGCCACCAATCCGTTTGACTTTATGGAAATGATTTCATTGCAAGGCAAAACTAATTTCTTTGAAAAGAGAGTAGGTGATTATCAAAAAGCTGGTGTAATGGGAGGAAAAGAATCACATGCATTTTCTCTTGAGGAAGACTTTTAAGAATTTGTGAAAGTATACAAAGAATGTATTAGGTAAAGCATTGCAGATTTAAAAAAAATAAAAAATAAATAAAATAACAGAATTATAAGCTAAGAATTTTTTCATTAAATTAATTCGTAATTCATAATTCATAATTCATAATTCATAATATGTTTGTATTAAAAAGAAACGGTAAAAGAGAAAGTGTTAAGTTTGATAAGGTAACTGCTCGCATTGAAAAATTGAGTTACAGTTTAAGTTCGTTAATTGACCCAATTGATGTGGCTAAAAAAGTAGTTCAAGGAATATATGATGGCGTACCTACAACTGAACTAGATAATTTAGCGGCTGAAACTGCAGCTTCATTAACTACCAAGCATCCTGATTACGCTCTTTTGGCAAGTAGAATTGCAATTAGCAATTTACATAAAAATACCATGAAGTCTTTTTCGGAAACAATGGAAAAACTGTATAACTACACCGATATAGGAAGTGGTAAAAGAACACCGTTATTAGCCGAAGATGTGTATGAAATTATTCAAACCAATGCTGAATTACTTGACAGTACAATCATATACGACCGTGATTTTGCTTTTGATTATTTTGGTTTTAAAACATTAGAAAAAGCATACTTATTGCGAATAGACGGTAAAGTAGCCGAACGTCCTCAACACATGTACATGCGTGTGGCAATTGGTATTCACAAAAACGATATTGACAATGTTATAAAAACTTATAACTTAATGAGTGAACGTTGGTTTACTCATGCTACCCCTACCCTATTTAACGCGGGTTCACCAAAACCACAAATGAGTAGTTGCTTTTTGTTAACCATGAAAGATGATAGCATTGAAGGCATTTACGATACGTTGAAGCAAACTGCAAAAATATCGCAAAGTGCTGGCGGAATTGGATTAGCTATTCATAATATTAGAGCAACTGGAAGTTATATTGGTGGAACAAACGGAACCAGTAATGGAATTGTTCCTATGTTACGTGTGTTCAATGATACTGCTCGTTATGTAGATCAAGGAGGCGGAAAACGTAAAGGTGCTTTTGCAATTTATTTAGAGCCTTGGCATGCTGATGTTTTTGCATTTTTGGACTTACGTAAAAACCATGGTAAAGAGGAAATGCGCGCACGTGATTTGTTTTATGCATTGTGGATTTGCGATTTGTTCATGAAACGCGTGGAGGACAATGGTGAATGGAGTTTATTTTGTCCTAATGAAGCACCTGGATTAAGTGAATGTTGGGGCGAAGAATTTGAAACCCTTTACACCAAATATGAAGCTGAAGGAAAAGCTCGCAGAACTATTAAAGCGCAGGATTTATGGTTTGCTATCATGGAATCGCAAATAGAAACTGGAACGCCTTACATGCTATATAAAGATGCTGCAAACCGCAAGAGCAATCAACAGAATTTAGGGACTATAAAAAGCAGTAATTTATGTACTGAAATTATGGAGTATACTAGTCCTGATGAAGTAGCAGTTTGTAACTTAGCATCAATTGCATTACCTCGATTTGTAATTGATGGTAAGTTTGACCATCAAAAATTATATGATGTAACTTATCAAGTAACGCTAAATTTAAATAAAATAATTGACAACAATTATTACCCAGTAGAAGAAGCAAGAAATTCAAATTTAAGACATCGTCCTATTGGTTTAGGAATTCAAGGTTTAGCCGATGTGTTTATTATGTTACGCATGCCTTTTGAAAGCGATGCCGCAAAAGAATTGAATAAAAATATTTTTGAAACCATCTATTTTTCAGCCATGACGGCTAGTAAAGATATTGCAAAAAGAGAAGGTGCTTATCAAACATTTAAAGGTTCTCCTTTATCAAAAGGAATTTTCCAATTTGATATGTGGGATGTAAGTGCTACTGAAAACTGGAATTGGGAAGCATTACGCGCAGAAGTTATTGAGCATGGTGTTAGAAACTCATTATTAGTTGCGCCTATGCCAACAGCATCTACATCGCAAATATTAGGTAATAACGAATGTTTTGAACCTTACACATCTAATATTTATACTCGCAGGGTATTAAGTGGAGAGTTTGTAGTAGTAAACAAACATTTGTTAAAGGACTTAGTTCAACTAGGTCTTTGGACCAATGACATGAAGAATAAAATTATTGCGAATAATGGTTCCGTTCAAAACATTCATGAAATACCAGAAAATTTAAAAGAATTATACAAAACAGTTTGGGAAATTAAACAACGTAATTTAATTGACATGGCAGCAGATAGAGGTGCTTATATCTGTCAATCGCAATCGTTGAACTTATTTGTAGATAGCCCAAATACATCAAAACTAACTTCTATGCATTTTTATGCTTGGAAAAAAGGATTGAAAACAGGTATGTATTATTTACGCTCACAAGCTGCCACACAAGCAGTTCAGTTTACCATTGAAAAACAAGGCACAAACGACATGCAGCCTTTGGTTCCGGTTATTGAAAATTTACCAATAGTAAATACAAATATGCCTATTGGTAATAATGTAGATGAAATAACAACTGACTTTACTGGACAAACTTGTACCATGGAAGAAGGTTGTGTTACTTGCAGTGCTTAAGTTTTTGGTTGATTGGTTGATTGGTTAATTGGTTGATTGATTAAAAGATTACTGAAACGTCATGCTGGAAGCATCCGCTTTCCTTGCTAGCCATCATAGAATTACAAAAAAAAATCCCGCTAACAGTTTGTTTTCGGGATTTTTTTTTAATAATTTGAAAAAAAAAAATTATAACTTATCCAAAATACTATTGATAACAAATCAATAAGTCATTTCGCTAATCAAATTAACAAAAGCAGGAAAAGCTTGGCAAAGTTCATTTTTGTTGGCTAATTCAAAATCGGCAAAATCAAAACCTGGTGATACTGTGCAGCCAACTAAACTGAATCCATTTGCTATTTCGCACCTGGAACCAAACCAGTTTCCAGCTTTGATTACACATTGAAATGTTTCGCCATTTTCCAAATCAGCTCCCAATTTATGAGTAATCAAATTGCCATTGTTTTCTATTTCATATATGGTTAAAGTTTGTCCTGCATAAAAATGCCACATTTCATCACTTAATATTTTATGAAAAGCTGAAAACTGACCAAAAGAAAGTAAAAAATAAATGGCTGTACTGGCATTTCTATTGCCTTTAAATCCTGTTGGTAAAGTTGCTTGTGGAATTACCAATTCCGAGCGATAAGTTTCGTTAAAAGCACCACCTTCAACGTGCTGGGTGAGTCCTAGTTTTTCTATATAATACTTTGCTGAATTCATTTTTAAATAATGATAGAAAACACAAAAGCCACTAATAATAAAGTGGAGAATAAATAATATTCAACTACAGGAGTGTATTCTTTAAAACGTATTCCTTCCATTTTACAATAAATAACCAATTGTATTTTTTCAACTAAAAAAGAAATAACCGTGGCATAAGCTATGCCTGTAATTCCAAATAATTGCACCAACCAAATAGCCATCACTACATTTACGATCAAAACATTGGTGGAAACCAAATAAAAGGCGCGGGTTTTAATTAAACCGGTAAGCACCGTTTGAGGGAATATCAATCGGCTAACGATTAGTAACAATGAAATATTGAAAATTTTATATCCATCAACTAAGTCGGAATTATACAAACCAATGTACATGTATTTACTGGTAAAAAGTAAAATAATGGCCAATGGAAACAGCCAATACATAAGTTTTCGGCTACTGTTTTTAAGTTTGGTTAAGCCTTCTTTTAAAAGTCCTTCTTTGTTTAAATTGGCTATTTCACCACTATAAATATTACTTAACGAATTGGCCATGATTAAAAATATGGGTAATTCTTTGGCACCATACCTGAAAACTGCAAAATCAATTTCGGTGAAATTATATTTTACAATATAGCTATTAATATATTCCATACTACCACCCAACAATATTGAAAACATAAATGGCATTACCTTTATCATAAACTCTTGAATAAGCCTTGTATTGATGCTAATGGTAGCATATTTTAGCAATAAAATAATGGTGTAATTAAACTTCAGTAAAGCCAAAATAACCAATAAATTTACTGCTAAATTCAATGTTTGTTTAAAATATAGCGGCAAACAAAGCATTAATAAATGAATCGTAAAGGTTACAATTCCCCATAGAATAAGCGATTTGTATTTTCCTTTTAAATAAAAAATATAATCAACAATAAAAGTGGGTGTATTTAAAAAAACCACTAACGAAAACATTTGAAAAAGATAAAAATCGTCTTTATAAAAAAAGTAGCCAATACATAAAGTAGCAATTCCGGCCAATAAAGAAAACACTACCATTAATGCGAAAGCATTGAATAGAATTCGCTTTTGTTTATCAATATTGCTTGCATAAAAAAATGGAACTAAAGTATTACAAATACTAGAAACCCAAAAAAAAGTTAGGCTGGAACTTACTACCATTAATAGTTCGTAACGACTAATAATATTGGCGGTTCCAAAACCTGGGTTAAATTTATAAAAAGCAATTTTAGCAAGTAGAATAGAAATTAAAAAGAAACTTCCATAACGCAAAAACTGATAAATTTGAAGCGAATTATATTTGGTTAACTGTAATTTTTGAATTTTTATCACTATGCTTGTTCGAGCAAAATATTGCCATCTTTATTAACCCAATTAAGAATATAAAAAATATACCTTAATCTTTTTATTTCTGTTGTTGGTTTATTTTATTTTTAAATAGAAATAGAAAGCAAAAACCTATACTAAGGCAAACTATCAATTCGCAATTGACGGTATTTGATTTTTTATTTTTACCATTTTGTCCTCAAACATATTAATAAATGTTTTAAATGCAAAGTTAAACCTATTACTCCAATTTGTAAGCAAATAAAATCATATCAATATTAGAAAAATAATATGATTAACAATTGACCTTTGTATAATTTGTACTTTTTGACAATACAATTTCCAAAAGGTTGATTAGTTCAATAAAATTTTGAGTTTATTTGTTTTCATAAAGCCATCAAAACAATAAATTTAAAAAGTAATTTTATAACGTAGAAATGTAATAAAAAATTAATTAATTTACTGCAAAATCTATTATTTATATGCTATAATTATACTAGAAGGAAATATTTTTAATAATAAAATTGAAAATAATGTTTGAAAAACAATTCAAAAATCTTTGTTTACATTTGTAGTCAAAGTTTATTACTAATATTTAAAACAAAATTGTATCAAATAAAAATAAAATAAAAAATGAAAAAAATAATTCAATTGAGCATCACATTGGCCTTTACAATATTTGTAAATTTTGCAATTGCACAAAAAAGTCCGGAGGAAAAAACTAAAATTATTATTACTAAATTAAATGAAAAACTAACCTTGAGTAATGAACAACAAGTAAAATTAAATGACATTTTTTTAACTCATTACAACATGATGAGAGATTTAAAAATGCAGTTTAAAAATGAAGACAAGGAATTAGGTAAAAAAGCTGCTAAAGAGCAATGGAGTAGAACTGACCAGCAAGTAATGATTGTTTTAAATGACGTTCAGCGCACAAAATTCAATGAAGCAAAAAAGAAAATGCGAAAAAATATTATGAATCACAAAAATGATAATGGTGATTTGAAAAATAAAAAAAATAAAAAACCTGAAGAAGTTGATATTGATGAACCACTAGATGAAGAAGCCTTTTAAATACTAGTCTATATAATAATAAATTTAATACTTGTTTTTCAAATAATGAACTCGGTATTTATCGGGTTCATATCATTTATTATAAATACTCTTTTTTAATTAATAAATACAGCTAATTCTTATGTTTTTAAATACGTTAAATTTATAAATTTAAGTCTAAAATAAAGAAGTAAATCCAATATAAATTTAAATATAAAAACTACAATAATTACAATCAATTTATTTTGAAATATTATTATTCAAAGTAAATTTTTATGAACTAATTAATCATTTTTAGTGATATTAATAGCTGTAAAACATATAAAACACAATAAAATTTAGTTGTTTTTATCATACAACAATTAAATAAACGCTCTTTCTGTATTTATAACATACTCTTTACTAGTGCATTTTAGTTGAAATTAAAATTTTTAAATAAATTAGTGGAAATACTGTCTATATCTAAATTATTTTATATGACTCCAATAATTAGATTTGCTATACAATTAATAGAAAAAAAAACATGGATACTACAAAAATGGTTAAAGCTTATTGCTTAAAAACAAAAGAAAAAAATGTACCAATGCACGAAGCAGTTATTTCTAAAACAGCTAAAGGTGGATACATTGCAAAAGGTAATGATGGAAAAGGCAATAAAATGGCTGCTATCATGGGAGAAAAAGCTGCATTACAAGCTATAAAAGACGGAGTTGCTAAACAAGATTTTTAGTTAAACCCAACTTTTCAAAATATTAAAAGCTGCTTCGCAATAATTGTGAAGCAGCTTTTTTTATGTAGTGAATTATTGCTATTTTTTTTCTTTTACCTTCAAAAAAACTTCGGCCATCATGCACCTAGCGCTACCGCCACCATTTGTTTCTATGGTGTACAGTGGTGAATATATTATGGTGCAGAAGTTTTCAATGGATTGAATTTGTACTGGTGAAAAAGCTTTAAATGCTTGCTCACTCATTACCAAATATTTTTTATTATCAGTTCCCAAAACCTCCAAAACATTGCCAGCAAATTGGTTCAATTGCGCTAAACTAATTTCAATAATTTGCTTGTTGGTACTTGCTAAAATTTGCGTTAATTCAACTTTACTGGGAATACATTCTTTACAAATAATGATAAAATCAGATGTAACGCTCATTACTACATTGGTGTGGTAAATGGCATTTCCAAAAATATCTTTGGCAATAAAATGAATTAGTTGATAATTAAATATAGTACAAAACTTTTCCAATAAAATAAAATCAGTTCGGGGTGAAAGACAAGCGTAACATATTTTATTCTCCCTGTCTAACACCATACTTCCAGTTCCTTCCAAAAACTTATTCTCATTTTCGGAAGCAGTAAAATCTTGAATTTCATTTAATTCAAAGGTATCTCCTAGTTGATCTAAAATATCAAAACGTCTTTCTAATCTGCGGTTTGGAGCCTGCATGGGGTAAACAGCAATTTCACCGTTTTGGTGAAAACTAATCCAATTATTAGGGAAAATAGAATCGGGTTTATGCGGCTCAATGGTGTCGTTAATAACGGTAACATTTACACCAACATATTTTAATTTATTTACCAAAGAATCAAATTCTATTAATGCTAAATTTTGAGTTTCACTATTTGCCTCATCTTGCTTTTGAAACGAATTGCTGGCAGCAGTTTGAGCATTAAAAGTAAAGGCTACGGGCCTTATCATTAAAATATGATTGGTTGATTGCATGGGCAAAACTATGAATTTTATTTTATTACAATTAAGCTATTTTTTATAAAATGTATTTAAGTATTTTGCATCACCTAAATTTTCAATCAATTAATGACCATTTTTAAATATATAATTCTTTTTTATTTGCTCAGCTTTTCGGTAAATATACAAGCTCAAAAACAAGCTGATACCATTTATAATGTGGAAGATATGAAAGAAGATTTCAAGTATTTACACAAACATTTATTACTTAACCATCCTGGAATATATAAATATACAAACAAGGAAAACTGGGAAAATATTTACCAAAATACTTTAAAAAAAATAAATGTTCCCCTACAAAATGTAAAATACAGATTGATACTTCGCGAGTACTTAGCCAATATAAAATGTGGACATACGCAAGTGATTCCAAGTGCCAAATCGCTTAAAATATTTAATAAACGAAAACACTTTTCAGTTCCATTCAAAGTAGCATTTTTAAATAATAAATTGATTGTTACTGAAAACGAATCGAACGACAGTAACTTGGTAAAAGGCACGGAAATAAAATCGATTAACGGCAACATTGCCTCAGCAATTATTGACAGCATTCATTTAATTCAAAATGCCGATGCGGGCTTAATTAGTATGAAGAGTTTTTATGGTGCTTCGCAATTCCAAACCTATTATATGGCCTTTTTTGGCGAAGATTCTATTTATCATTTAAAAACAATAACGGTAAATGGCGATACTCAAACATTTAATGTTAAAACAAAAGTAGCTTTAAAAAACAAAGTGAAATCGCCTAAAATTAAGCATGAATTGTTTAACCAAAAACTGGCCAATTTTCGCATTTGTAAAGGAGACACACAAACGGCTGTTTTAAAAATAAAAGGTTTTCAATTACAAAAAGCTTCCAAACTTTATAACATGGTTTTTGAACAAATAGCTGAGCAACAAATTAAATATTTGATTATAGATTTGCGTGGAAATGGTGGTGGTAGTATTATGCAAGCATCGGAACTAATAAGTTATATCAGTAAAGATACTTTTAGTTATGGCTTTGCTAGAGGCAAACAAGGTTTAACTTATAACAGTCCGTTTACACAAAAAGCCATGTATTATGTGTCAAGAGAAATGTTAGATTTATTCGGAAATAGAAAAACGTATAACAACAGTTATAATTATACTTTTGGTTACGATAAAAAATCATTGAAGAAAGAAAAACATTTTAATGGAGCTATATTTTGTATCATTGACAACGGCTCGTTTAGTGCTGCTAGTTTTGTGGCAGCTTATGCCAAACATAAAGCAAAAGCAGTGTTAGTGGGACAAGAAACTGCAGGAACAGAATCGGGGTGTTATGCCGTAAATACTCCACTTATGGAACTTCCATATACCAAAAACTTTGTGCGAATTCCGCAATATCAGTTTAAACATATTTTACCTGTAGAGGATAAAAACCGAGGAGTTATTCCCGACATTGAAACTGTTATTAACTCCCAAACAATTATTTCGGGAAAAGATGTAGAAATGGATTTAATTTGGAAGTTGATTATAGAAAATCAAAAGTGAAAATAAAATAATAAAATAACCTATTACAAGTATTAAATAGATAAAACAATGAAATATTGGCTAGTGAAATCAGAACCTTTTAAATACAGTTGGGATCAATTTGTATTAGATAAAAAAACGTTTTGGGATGGTGTGCGTAATTATCAAGCAAGGAACAATTTGCGTGAAATGCAAAAAGGAGATTTAGTACTTTGGTACCATAGCAATGAAGGCAAGGAAATAGTAGGAATAGCCAAGGTAGTTAAAGAACATTATCAGGATCCAACTACGGAAGATAAAAATTGGGTGGTGGTAGATTTGGCGCCATTTAAAAAACTAAAACATCCAGTAACTTTAGAACAAATAAAAGCCGATGAGAACCTTCAAAACATAGGATTGGTAAGGCAAGGAAGACTTTCGGTTATGAGCATAAAACAAGAAGAATTTGATTATATTTTATTACTAGCGAAATAAATAAAAATGAAAAAAAATACAGCAATTTTGATAGGCTTTATTGCATTTCAAATCAATATAAAAGCACAATCGAGTTACAAGAGTTTTAC
This sequence comes from Bacteroidota bacterium, assembly GCA_947453415.1. GTDB lineage: Bacteria > Bacteroidota > Bacteroidia > UKL13-3 > UKL13-3 > JAAFJM01. Next base: position 81,868 of record CANGGG010000001.1, read on the forward strand.
TACTAAAACTCCTTTGGCGGCAGTAATTAATATGAGCGATAAGGATGAAGATTTTGATCCAAAACTGATGCTCTTAAAAGCCGCAAATCCATTGCCTGCAACCACCTATAATTTGAACAAGCAAATGCTAGATGCCAAGCATTTTGAAAGCATACAAAATTATAATGGGAAATCGTTAAACACATTGAATAAAACTGCTGTTCCTCAACCGGTGCAATTAAAAGGATTTAAAGCAAATATTACACAAGGAACACCAAACGATAACGATATTGCGGTTAGCAACGCAGGCATTATTTGCAGTGTGGTAAACACCAATATGAATATATTAAACGATACCGGAAAAGTACTTTCATCGCGCACTTTATCGTCTATAGCCAAAGGCATCACCAACTTAAACAGAACTTATGACCCAAGAATTATTTACGACCCTGAGGCCGACAGGTTTATACTGGTATTTATGCAAGGAAGTACTAGTAAAGATACTAGAATAATTGTAGGATTCAGCCAAACCAACGACCCTGCTTTGAACTGGAATTTTTATACCATTCGTGGTAATTTGTTTGGCGATAGCAGCTGGAGCGATTATCCAATTATTTCTATTTCGAATCACGAATTGTTTTTAACTGTAAATAGGCTTAAAGACAATACTTATTGGAAGAATGGTTTTATAGAAAGTTTTATTTGGCAAATGGATAAAGACAATGGCTATAAAGGCGACACGCTGAACCAAAAAGTATATTACGATATTAAGTATAATAACAAACCTATTTGGAGCATTTGTCCGGCTAAAGGAGGTAGTAAATTATACGGGCCAGCCATGCAGTTTTTTTCTGTTAGACCCGACCAACTATGGAACGATACTGTGTTTGTGCATGAAATAACCAATACCCTCAATTCGGGGAAAGCGGAATTAAAGTTAAGGGTAGCAAAAGCCGATAATCATTATGGCTTGCAGCCAAATGCTTTTCAGCCAAATGGCAAAAAACTACAAACCAACGATGCGCGTGTGTTAAGTGCCATGTACGAAAATGGTATTTTTTATATGGTAGGAAATTCAGTAGATGCCAGGTATAATGCTGCAGGATTTTACTTAATTACCATCAACAATTATTGGAGCAATGATTCATTAAATGCCAAATTGCAAATCATTAGTTCCGATACCATGGATTATGGTTATCCGAGTATTGCATATTGTGGTGAAGGCTTGGGCGATAACAGTGCAATGATTACTTGCAGCCATGTTTCGCCACGAACTTTTCCGGGCAATAGTTTAGTATATGTAGACAGGAATTTAAATCCTTCAACTCCCGCAATAATGAAATTAGGTGAAAGTAATATTTTGTTAATTGGAGATACCTTAGAACGTTGGGGCGATTACAGCGGAATTCAGCGCAAGTATAACGACTTAGGCAAAGTATTTTATAATAGAAGTTTTGGTTATAATAACGATAACAGAACGTGGATAGGTATTAGCAAAAATACAGATGCCAAATTGGGCAATGAAGACATAAACAGATTGAAGAATCAACAATTAAGCGATGTAAGTGTTTACCCTATTCCAGCTAAAGAATATGTGAATATTGACTTTACCAATGAAGAGAAAAAAGTATTGAATTTTATATTGATAGACATGCAAGGTAAAGAAACATTATTGCTCACAGAAAGAGCCAAAGCTGGCTTGAACCGATTTGTGTTCAATGCACTAAACCTTAACAATGGCTACTACCAACTAGTCATTAAAGATGGTGAAACGTTGTTGCATAGCAAGAAGATAATGGTTGCTCATTAGGAATAAAGTGCGGAGTTCGGAATGACAAAAATGCGGAGTAAATACACTACAAAAGTAAAGTATTATTTAAATTATTAGGACAAACGCACATAGAAAAGCACTATTACTGTTGCTAGTTTTGACTATTGTTGGTGTGCTTATCAAATTAATAAATCTATTTATTGAATTCTCTTGTAAAGATATTAAATTATAATTTTTGAGAAACTATAAAAATCATTCAATTTTTATATAAGCTTTAATTGAATCAACATATTTTTCGAAGGCTTTTAAGCCTTTGGGTGTGATTTTGCAAATAGTTACTGGGTACTTGCCTTTAAATCCTTTTTTTACTTTAATGTAACTAGCTGCACTTAACTTATCTATTTGAAGGCTCAAATTTCCTGCACTAGCTTTTGTTTTATCTTTTAAATAAACAAATTCCGCTTCATCTAATCCAACTAATAAGGATATAATTGCTAATCTTATTTGAGAATGTAATAATGGGTCTAATTCGTTAAACATTGCTTTTTTTCATTGTGATTCCAGGAATTATACATGCAAAAATACATGATAATGCAGCCATTAAGTATTGAATTTCAATAATTGACAAAATGCTTACTACTGAAAGTAACATGCTAATTATGCCACCAATTATTGAAGGCTTGTGTTTAGAAATTCCACCAACAATATAAACAGTTGAACCGATAATCAAAGGAAAAAACATTATTGAAATTGAAGATGACAAAAAAGTGGATGCAAATGATAGTATACCGTAAATAAAAGCAAAACCAGTGAATGCAAATAAATAGACTATTTCAAGATGAGGAACATAGGTTTCTTTTTTTTTATCTTTACTTTTATTTAAGTATGATAAAAGGCCTCCAATTGGAAATATTAACCATATAAAAGTGTCAATAATAGTTCCTTTCAAAATAGGTTTTATAATTATCAAATAATGCAAAGTATAATTGATTAATAAAATCAATCCCCATACTATATAGTAAAATGATGCACCCGTTTTTGATTTTTTTGCTTCATTGATTGCAGCTTCTATTGTTCTCAATGAGTTTTCAGCGATAAATGAATTTTTGTCCATATCAAATTTTTATTAGAATACAAATATAAACTAGTTACAATAATTAACCAAATATTATTTTTGAATAATATTATAAGTATTAATCCAGGTTTATAAACATTGTAGAATTTTTATAAAAAAAATAAAAGCAATCATCTGATGCTATTAAAACCAAACAAATAAGAATGATAGTAGCGAAACAACATATATTAAAGCTTTTTGGATAGGTTAAGAATTAGCTTATTAACACTTGTTTTTTGTCCGGAGTTGGTGTCCTCACCAACCGTTTTCAAGTAATTGTGGAAGTCACTAGTATTCATAGTCTTTTGAAGTGGCCTTTGGGAGGATGACTACGGCTTTAAAATGAAAGAATAGTTTATAAACTCGTTTTTACTAAACCGTGCAGAGAACTACATTTCATTTAGAATCAATAGTGCGCTGCGCTATCTCTATGGTTAGTTGTAATTTGTAAAGACGTTTAATTAAACGTCTCTACGCAATTCACAAAAACCCTCCTACCCTTTTTCTTCCAACCTGCCATCGGCATGTTTGGCAAAACGGCTTTTGTTAAGGTCGTGAACTTGGTCGTATTTGGGCCACGGCCAACCGCCAAATTTTGTTTGGTGGTAATCCTCAAAAGCTTGGTTAATTTCTTCTTTGGTATTCATTACAAATGGACCGTATTGCATTACTTGTTCGCCAATTGGTTTGCCTTGCAATACCAAAATACTTACTTCTTGCTCTCCAGCTTTTAAAGTAATATTGTATTGCGGTAAAACCGCCACTGCATTATAAGAATTTACCATTACATCTCCAATAGTTACAGTTATTCCTTCATAAAAATAAAGAGTTCTATTAATTCCATCACTTGCCTTTGGCAATACAAATTCAGCACCAGCTTCCATTTTTATATTCCAAACAGCTACTTCATTTTTTTCGTCTGCAGCCCACGAATCGGGCGGAGGATTTTGCGCATGAAATTTATTTATTTTACCCGCAATTACCTCCACTTTGGTGGTTTTATGATTCGCATCTTTGTGAATATAATTGGGAATAGATTCGCGCCAAAGCATTTTAAAATGTGGTGATACCATTTTGTTTTTTTTTGGTAAATTCAACCAGATTTGAAACAATTCCAAAGGATTTTCAGCATCTTGATGTATTAAAGGAAACATTTCGGAATGTTGCACGCCTTTACCAGCGGTCATCCATTGCACATCGCCATCGCCATATCGGCCCGCAGCCCCTAGCGAATCAGCATGGTCAACCAAACCTTTTCTAACCACAGTAATGGTTTCAAATCCTCGGTGCGGATGACCAGGAAAACCAGGAACAGTTTGCCCATGATACATTCTAAAGCCATCTTTGATGATGAAATCATCGCCCATATGGCGGCCTTTAAAATTACTATTATCGGGACCCATCAATTCATTTCCCTTTGGGAATTTATCTTCGTGGTGAACGCAAAACAAAAAAGGATCTGCGGTTTCCCATTGAAAACCCAAAGGTTTTATGCCTAAAACAGGATTTATATTGTTATTCATATTTTGAAATGATTGTTTAAATGAATGTGAAAAACTATGAAAAGGTGCAACCAATGCAGCCGAAAATGCCAATGATACTTTGGTGATAAAACTTCTTCTTTCCGATTTTTTACTCATAAAATACTTAACTAATTAATTTTTGTTTTGTTTAAGAAAACAATGATAAGCATTTTATAAAATTAATCAAACACACTGGAAACGGTTGGTTACAATTATTTATTTAATACTAAAAAAACAAAAGTTAAATGATATTTTAGCGGCCACAATTAAGCAATCAATATTTATGAAAAACAAAATCTTTACTTTTATTCTTTTTATATTTTCGGTTTTATTTTCACAAGCACAAGTGGAGTTTAAGGGCACTGTTATAGACAGTGAAACCAATGCACCCATAGAAGGAGTAAATGTATTTTTGGTAGAATTAAATTTATTGAAGACAACCAATTTGAAAGGTGAATTTAGCTTTAGCAATATCACCAAAAGCAACCTGATTATAGAAATAAGTAAGAAGAATTATACATCTGTTTTTATAGATAAAAAACAATTGGACATCAAAAATCCGAACGATAATAACATGGAAATTCAATTGGAAAGAAGTCCGATAGAAATAAAAGAAGTTTTATTATTAGGAAAAAATGAAGCGCGAAAAGAACCAATTAGCCACGAAACCATTAAGCTAGATGAAATGGTAAAAAATGGCAACTTAAATGTATCGGATGCATTGGCACAAATACCCGGGGTTACCGTAAGCACATACAGCACAGGCATTATGCGCCCTGTAATTAGAGGTTTAAGTGGCAATAGAATTTTAACAGTTTTAGAAGGAACCAGAATAGAAAACCAACAATGGGATGCGGAACACTCGTTTGGATTAACCCAATACGGAATAGGACAAGTGGAAGTTTTAAAAGGACCCGCATCGTTTTTATACGGCAGTGATGCCATGGGTGGTGTATTGAGATTTGTAGACGAAAAACCAGCCGCTGTGAATACACTCAGTGCTAATTTAAGTACTGGATTTATGAGCAATACTTTTGGCACAAACTCTGGCATTTCAATCAAAGGTGCGAAGGAAAAAATTAGTTGGGCATTTGCTGCAGGTATTAACAACCACAGCGATTATTACAATGCCAATTTTGACCGAGTGGCTAACTCGCGATTTAGGGAAATAACCACCAAATTGAATGTAGATTTTCACCATAAAAAATCATTGACTCAATTGCTTTATTTATTCAATTTGGGTTATTATGGAATAGTAGAACCATTTGAAAAAGACACAGCAGGTGGCGAACAAGAAGACCATCCAATGGAATTTGAAACGCCTTATCACACCATGATGCATCAATTGCTTTCCCTAAAACATACCGCTTTTTTTAACCACTCAAAACTGATTGCAACTTTAAGTTATCAAAACGATAACCGAAAGGAGCTAGAAAAGAATGATACTGAAGAAAACTCGTACTTAGGTTTGAACTTAAACAATGTTTTTGCTGATGCAAAATATGAGCACAATTTAAATAAAAATATTGCGTTAACCTTTGGCGCTACTGGAAGTTTAACTAATAATGCTAACCAAGGTTACGGACGAATTATTCCTGATTACACACAAACCGATGCAGGTGTTTATTTATTGAATCAAAACAAATTTTTCAGCAATAAAGTTCATTTAGACATTGGTTTTCGCTACGACCAACGCAATATAAAAACTGATGCATTTATGCTTGCCGATACCGTTTCTGCTTTAGAAAAAACCTTCAATAACCTGAGCGGTTCTATTGGTGCAAATATTGAATTACATAAAAATACTTTTTTGTTTGCCAATATTGGCAATGGATTTAGAGCACCCAATGCTGCTGAATTAACCAGCAATGGTGTGCGTATGGAAACTCAAAGATTTGAACGCGGAAATGCTAATTTTACCAAAGAAACCAATGTAATGAGTGAATTAGGTTTAAGTTGGGGAAATAAAAATATGGATTTTTCAGCAACTGTTTTTAGTAATTCCATCGCAGGTTATATCTACATTGTTCCAACCACCGACAGTGCACACACCAAACAAATTTACCAATACAAACAAGCCGATGCCAATATCAATGGCATGGAGTTTAAAGCGGTGGTTCATCCAAACAAATGGAATTGGATTGAAATACAAAGCGCCGCCTCAATTTTACAAGGCACACAAACCAATGGTCAATCATTGGCTCAAATGCCTCCATATCGTTTAAATCATGCAGTTTTATTTCATAAAAAAGATTTTTATAATTTCAAAAATGCCTTTGTTAAGATTGGGGTAATAAATGTTTTGTCACAAAACAAAGTAGAAACTAATGAGCTTTCTACACCTGCTTATAACTTAATAAACCTAAACTTAGGAGGCGACTTATTGGTTTACAAACAAAATATTCAAGTAACTATTGGTGCGAATAATTTATTGAATGCCACTTACTACGACCACCTTTCAGCACAAAGAAAATTTGGTGTTTACAACATAGGCTTAAATGCTTATGTAGCTTTAAAATGGAGCTTTTTGGCCGCTTATAAATAAATAAATTAAAAATATGATTATTGCAAAAATTACATTTTTTCAAACAAGCCAAAATGCTATATTTGAAACCTAATTTTAATACGACTATTATATTAAGTAATAATGAAGCAAACAACTATAAAGAGTGCAGTAAGTTTAAGTGGTGTTGGTTTACACACAGGCCAAGAAGTTACCATGACTTTTAACCCAGCACCTGAAAATCACGGAATAAAATTTCAAAGAATTGATTTACCCAACAAACCAATTATAGATGCAGATGTTGACAATGTTACTGATTTAAGCAGGGGAACTACTTTAGAGCAAAATGGCGGTAAAGTAAATACAGTAGAACATGTAATGGCTTCGTTAGCTGGTTTAGAAATTGACAATTGTTTAATTCACATCAATGCAGACGAAACGCCAATCATGGATGGAAGTTCACAGTATTTTATTAAAGCATTAAAAGAAACTGGAATTGTAGATCAAGATGCAGAACGTGAATACTTTACATTGCCTTCAAATATATATTACACCGAAGAAGATAGACAAGTTGAAATGATTGCAATGCCATTAGACGATTATCGTTTAACGGTGATGGTTGATTATAACTCTCCTGTTTTGGGTAGCCAACATGCTTCCATTACTAGTATCAAAGAATTTGAATCAGAAATTTCGTCCTGCAGAACGTTTTGTTTTTTACATGAATTAGAAATGCTTTACAATAATAATTTAATTCGTGGTGGCGATTTGAATAATGCCATTGTAATTGTTGATAGAATTATTCAAGATGACGAGTTAGAAAATTTGGCTAAAATGTTTAACAAGCCAAAAGTAGAAGTAAAGAAAGAAGGTATTTTAAACAACGTAGATTTACGTTTCCATAACGAACCAGCACGACATAAATTATTGGATTTAGTTGGTGATTTAGCATTGATTGGCGTTCCAATTAAAGCGCAAATTATGGCTGCTCGTCCTGGTCATGCTGCAAATATTGCCTTTGGCAAAAAAATAAAAGCATTAATTAAAAAAACACGTAGCCAAGTAAATATTCCAAAATACGATCCTAACAAAGTGCCTGTTTATAACACACAGGATATAGCAAAAATGTTGCCTCACCGCAGCCCATTTTTGTTTGTAGATAAAGTAATGGAAATGAGTAAAAACCATTTGATAGCTATAAAAAATGTAACTTTTAACGAACCGTTTTTTCCTGGTCATTTCCCAGAAAACCCAATTATGCCAGGTGTTTTAATTATTGAGGCAATGGCTCAAGCTGGCGGAGTTTTGGTGCTTTCACAAGTTCCAGATCCTGAAAACTACAATACCTATTTTATGAAAATAGATAATGCCAAATTCAAAGATAAAGTAGTTCCTGGCGATACATTAATATTTAGATTAGACCTAATAGCTCCGGTAAGACGTGGAATTTGTGTAATGAAAGCATCTGCTTTTGTAGGCGATAGATTAGTTTGTGAGGCAGAGTTAATGGCTCAAATTGCAAAAAAATAATATTTAATTTTATTAATAAAAAAGTTAGAAGCCAAAAGATTTATAATGATATCAAATTTAGCTCAAATAGATACCCGTGCAAAAATAGGCAATAATGTAGTTGTTGGCGCTTTTACCACCATTTATGATAATGTGGAAATTGGTGAGGGGGCAGAAATTGGACCTAATGTTACTATTTATCCAGGTGCCCGTATCGGCAAAAATTGCAGAATATTTCCAGGTGCTGTTATAAGCGCTGTGCCACAAGATTTAAAATTTGTTGGTGAGGAAACTTTTGCAATAATTGGCGACAATACTACCATTAGAGAATGTGTTACCATAAATAGAGGTACAAAAGATAAATTTAAAACTGAAGTGGGTAGCAACTGTTTGTTAATGGCATATGTTCATTTAGCTCACGATTGTATAGTTGGAAACAATGTAATTATAGCCAATGGCGTTCAATTGGCAGGCCATGTTACTATTGCTGATTTTGCAAGAATTGGTGGACTTTCGGCCATTCATCAGTTTGTAAAAATAGGCAGAAATGTAATGATAGAAGGCGGAAGTATGGTTACTAAAGATATTCCACCATTTGTAATTGCAGGTCGTTATCCTGTTAGTTATGAAGGTGTAAATTCCGTTGGACTAAAACGAAATGGCTATTCGCAAGATGAAGTAAATACAATTCAAGATACTTATAGGGTAATATTTATTCATAATAATAATGTAAGTAAAGGCATAGCTCAAGTAGAAGATGCAATAAAACCTTCGCCCTTACGTGACGAAATATTGGAATTTATTCAAACTTCTGAACGCGGTGTAATGAAAGGTTTTAATAAAGGCAAATAGAAAGTATGAAGTATGAAGTATGAATTTTTATTTTTTCTTTCAACATTCATACTTTATAATTACTTCGCTTTATTCTTCAGTGAATTTACCAAATTAATGTACTTTTCTAAATCTTTGGTGGTGGTAGCTATTCCAACCGAAACCCTTATTGCGCCTCGTATTTGTTTTAAATGAGCAATAAAAGCTTTATAATCTTCGTCTTTTTTATTAGTAAAATATTTCCCTACTTCATCGTGAGTAATGCAATAATTTATTTCATCAATTCCCGGATTACAAAAACAACCTGAACGGATAGAAATCATGTTGGCATTGGTTAAATTTTCAAACTCATTTCCTGAATAAATTTTACCATTTATATCAAAGAAATTCATAATAATATTTCCACCTCTGTGATCAAATTTTTCAGGACCAAACATTTTCACTATTGGAGTTCCATTGTCGTGTTTTAGTTTAATTAACTCATTATATAATGTTTCAATTAATGCTTTTACTCGTTTCGAAATTCTTTCTAAACCAATTGATTCAATATAATCTAAACCCATTTTTATAGCGGGAATATCTAAATAATTAATCGTTCCATCTTCAAAACGTTCGTGGTTATTTTCTAAATAATATATTTCATTTACCACCGAAACAAATGAAACTGTTCCGCCCGCAAACCAAGGTTTTTGTAGCTTTGCAAAAGAATCTTTTCTAATTAACAAACATCCTAAACCAGTAGGATATCCAAATATTTTATAAAAAGAAGCCGAAACAAAATTTGGCTTAACAAGCGATAAATCTAATTGAGTAGTTGGCACATATGCGGCTGCATCCAGCAATACATCAAATCCTTTTTCTTGTGCATAAGCAATCCATTTTTGATTATGTTTAACACCCGAAACGTTAGACTGTGCGGGGAAAGCTAGTAAATTGTTTTCAGCTGAATTTGCCTCACCAATAGAAGCTACTAATTCTTCTTCATCAATTTCTAAGTTTTGATAATGTACAGGTATGTATTTCGATTTTGCTTTTCTACTGTGGCAAAATTCCCTAATACCATTTACCGAATTATGGTTATCGGAAAACAATAAGAATGTGCTTTTTTCATTAAAAGGAAAACTCTCTCCCAAAATTTTTAAAGCAGCCGAAGCATTGGCAGTAAACACACAATAGTAATCCTTAGCATTAAAAAATTCCAACACTTTTGCCCTTGCTTCTTCTACTAAATTAGTAGCAAATTTTGATGTTGGATTGGTAGAATGTGGATTTCCAAAAACATTTTTTAATAGCAAATCTTGGTGCTTTAACACCTGCGATTTTGCATATAAATTTCCTCCGGTATAATCTAAATAGGTATGATTACCTTCATCAATTCGGCCGTACTCAGTTGCTCTTAAATGGTTAAAAAACTCATCGTCTATAACGCTTAAAGGAGCAATATTGGGTTCAGTTGAATGGAGTATCGTAGTATTCATAGTTGTCATTTAATAATCTGTCAAAGATATTGTTTTAAATAATTTAGCAAAACTTTGATTAAAAGTAAAAAGGTACTTGTAAATTTAATTACAAATACCTTTTTACTTATTTCTTATTTTAAAAAACATTAGTGTGTTACAATAATCTTCTTTGTAACAGTTTCGTTTTCACTTTGTATTTTTACAAAGTAAATTCCACTTTTAAATTCAGTTGTATTGATTTGTTTTGAAACCATTCCTTTTAAATTTTCATTTAAAGTAATTCCCAATTGTTTTCCAGATAAATCAAGGATTTCAATTTTAGTAGCAGTTGAATTATTCAATTCAAAATTGATATTTAAAATATCAGAAACAGGGTTTGGATAAACAATTACTCGATTCAAATTATTGTTTAAATTGGAAACACTTGTTGTACCCGTTTCTTTCACTCTTAATGTAGAAAGATGGGTGATATCCCCACCTTTGTGTCCATCTTGGTTTGAATTAAAACCACCATAAAACACCACATCGCCAGTTCCTGCAGCGGGTGCAATCCAATTAAAATACCACGCCAATGAATCTATGCCATCCACTCCTTTTGCTGTATAAGTTATGTATTTATTGTTACCAACTAATTTAGTCTTCACCGTATCAATTAATTCTAAAGTTCCTAATAAATTCCCATTGATTGCCTGTGGCGAAATCAAAAAACCAAACCTGTTATGTGGAACTCCATAGCCTATTGCTTCTATTCTGTAGGTAGCGCCAGGAACATATCCATTTGTAGGAATATTCGATTTTATCCAACCAATTTCGTTGTATGCTTTTCCACCATGACAAGCTGTGCAATTTTTCAAAGAATCTCCAGGAGAGCCTGTATAACCAGGTTCTGTGCCATCTTTTTTACCTAAACCTTTTGGTCCAAAAGATTCTAACAAAATGAATCCTGATGTAATGATTAATGCTGTAAAAATTATTTTTTTCATTGTATTTTATTAATGTTAACTGATTGCAAACATGTATATTGTTTAATTCAAACATAACTGAAACAATCTTTATATAGTCTTTTGTCAGAAAACTTTTACTTTTCTAAAACCTTTTCTGTTTCTTTTTTACTTCTTTTTTTTGAGTAAATTGTGCATTATCTTTTAATAATGCTTTCCAGTTTTTATTTCCATCGTCACTAAAATCAAGCGTTTCCAAGTATGTTGCTTTATCTACTTCTAACAAATTAATTTCATTTCCCAAAAAAGTTTCAATGTCTTTTAGTATTTTCTTTTCTTCTTCACTACAAAACGAAACTGCTTTTCCTGATTTCACTCCCCTACCAGTTCTTCCAACTCGGTGAACATAATTTTCAGGCAAATCTGGTAAATCGTAGTTAATTACATAATCTACATTTTCAATATCAATTCCTCTTGCACTTAAATCGGTAGCAATTAAAACTTTTACATTCCCCAATTTAAAATCATTCATTACTGCTAATCGGTCTTCTTGCTCCTTATCGCCATGCATAGTTAGCGTTACAATGCCCACTCTTTGCATAGCAGTAAATACACGTTCTGCCCTTACTTTTGTTCTTACAAAAACCAATATTTTGCTTTCGGGTGCCTCTTTGATTAAGCGTTCTAAGAAAAAACGCTTATCGTCCATTTCTACATAAGCCAACGCATGACTAACATTTTTAGAAACAGGATTTTTAGGTGAAATTTGAATCCTAATAGGATTTGCAACTACCGAATATGCCAAAGTTTTTATTTGACGATTTAATGTAGCCGAAAAAAACAATGTTTGATGAACCCTTGGAATGCGTTTTATAATATCGTGAATGTCTTTGTTAAATCCTTTGTCAAGCATTTTATCCGCCTCATCAAGCACCAACATTTCTACTCTATCTAATTCAATATATCCTTGACTTTGTAAGTCGAACATGCGGCCTGGAGTGGCAATAACAACATCGGCACCAACTGTTAAATCAAAAATTTGATCGTCTTGCCCAACGCCACCCATTAAACAAACTATTTTTAAATCGGTATATTTTGAAATGGCTTTAAAAACGTCAGTAATTTGAACTGCTAACTCGCGTGTTGGCAATAAAACCAAACATTTAATATAAGTACCTTTCTTTTTTCTTTGTTGTAATAAATGAAGAATTGGAATAGCAAAAGCAGCTGTTTTTCCCGTTCCAGTTTGTGCTACAGCCATTACATCTTCACCTTTTAAAATTGGACCAATGGCTTTAAACTGAATATCAGTAGGACGCCTAAATCCCAATTCTGCGATACTTTTCTTTATTTCGGGCGATATATTATACTCTTCAAACTTCATAAATGTTGCTTTGCAATGTAAAAAAATTGTAGTGCAAAAGTAACTTAACTTTGTGAAAGAAATTTCCAAATAAAAAAAGTTAATTCGCAGCTTCAAATAATTGGTATCATTTTGGCTAGCCAATCAAATTGAAAAAGGTAAATTTATTTACCTAAATAATAAAAAACAATGAAACAATTTTATAAATTTATACTCCTCCTTTTATGTTTTAGCTTGCATCAAAGTGCAAGTGCACAAATAGATACCAATATTTTTAAAAGTAAAATAATTACTTATATCGTTACTGAAAAACAAATAGATAGAAATGAAAAATGGGTGCCATTAGATACTAGCATTACTAAAAATGAATTGTTTCATCCCATGTATTCCAAATATGGTTTGTTTCAAGATATGGGGAATATTGGTTCTGCCGGTCAATCTTTAATTTTTGATTATAACAAAAGTTTGGGTTATAAATTTACCCAAAATCCTTGGAGTTCATACTTTTATAAACCAGAAGAAAGAGTTTATTATAATTCAAAACAACCTATTACTGACATCAATTATACGCAAGGTGGTGTAGACATGATTTATTTAAAAACCAAATTAGCCATTAATATTACACCACGTTGGATGTTTGGAATTGATTATTTTAGACTAACATCAAAAGGGAATTTTGTTCGACAAAAAAACAGTGAATATTATACCCAAGCTTTTACTTATTATCAATCCAAAACAGGAAAATATGCTTTATTAGCCAATTTAACTTGGAACTTAGGTTACAACGAAGAAAGTGGCGGACTTAGTAAAGATTCATCGTTTGAATCATTATCGGGTGGTAGAAAAACTGGAAATGTAAATTTAAATACAAGCGAAAATGGTTTTAGAAATAGAAGTTTTTACCTAAAACAATATTTTTATTATGGTAAATCAACTACGCAATTTAACAAAGAAGATACCACCGAAAACTTTATAAGTTATGGTCATTTTAGCCATACTTTAAAAGCAGAAGATGAAGTATATTATTTAAGAGTTACCAACGATTCAAACCTTAACATTTTTCCAAATGGTTTAATAAAAGCATTTAACGATTCCGTAACTTCTCAAACTTTTACCAATAAATTTGCCTACACACTTTATAATACCGACAGAAAAAATGAAATGCGTTTTGTGGAATTTGCTGCTACGCATCAATTTTTAAATACTGATTTACAAACCAATAAACGCAATTATAACAATGTTATTTTTGAAGGAACTATAGAACGAGAAGTGTATAAAAATTATGGCTTTTCGTTTAAAGCACATGGCGCATATTCGCCTTTGGGTTATAACCAAAACGATATAAAATTAAGTGGTGATATTGGTTATAAAACGCCTTGGTTTAACTTGAGTGGTGGTATATTTAACCATTTATATACACCCGATTTTACGTTTACTTACTTTAACAGCACTCAATTTAATTGGGATAACAGTAATTTCAATAAAATTAACATTTCAAACATTCATGGCTCGCTACAAACACGCGTGTTTAAGCATAATTTTAAGGTTACATTTAACCAAAATATTTTGGCAAATTGGGTGTATTATGGTAAAGATGCTACGCCAATTCAAAACAATAATATTGCTTTGGTAAATACAATTGAAGTTCAAAAAACCTTTCAACTTTGGAAGTTTTATTTCGATAACAGAATCATTTATCAAAAAGCTTCAGAAAACTATATTCGATTGCCAGAAGTTGGAGCCATTTTGCGTTATTATTTCCAACAAATGATGTTTCAAAAAGCATTGAATTTACAGTTAGGAGTTGATGTATTTTACAATACCGATTTTTATGCGCAAGCATACAACACAGCCACCAGAGGTTTTTATTTACAAGACAAAAAACTCATAGGAAATTATCCGTTAATCAATGTTTTTGTTTGTGGTGAAATACGCCATGCGGTTATTTTTGCATCGTACGAACATTTGAACCAAGATTGGGTTACATCTACAGGATTTTACAGCACCCCCGGACATCCATTGCCTCTAACAACTTTTAGGTTAGGCATTCGTTGGAGAATGTATAACTAGGATTTTAGCCAGAAACAAGCTTCCAGAAGCTAAAATCAAAAATAATATCCACAATTAGCAGTTTAATTTTATAATGTGAGAAAAATAAAATTAATTGCGGACATGGAAAATTTTGTGGTTTCTGCCCGTAAATATCGTCCGGCAAGTTTTGATACCGTAATTGGCCAAGGCCATGTGGTACAAACGTTAAAAAATGCCATCAAAAACAAACATTTAGCACATGCTTTTTTGTTTTGTGGACCTCGTGGTGTGGGCAAAACTACGTCTGCTAGGTTACTAGCAAAAACTATAAATTGTACCAACCTAACTCCTGAATTAGAAGCTTGTAACAATTGCGATAGTTGTAATGCATTTAATAATAACGCCTCCTTTAATATATATGAATTAGATGCTGCCAGCAATAACTCTGTAGATGATATCAGGGCTTTGGTTGATCAAGTTCGTTATGCGCCACAAGGTGCAACTTATAAAATATACATCATTGATGAGGTTCACATGTTGAGTGCAAATGCCTTTAACGCATTTTTGAAAACTTTAGAAGAACCACCTCCTTACGCTAAATTTATACTAGCAACTACCGAAAAACATAAAATTTTGCCAACCATTATTTCTCGTTGTCAGGTTTTTGATTTTCACAGAATAAAAATTGAAGATGCCGTAAAACAATTGCGTGAAATTTGCGATAAAGAAAACATCATTGCCGAAGATGATGCATTGCATATCATTGCTCAAAAAGCGGATGGCGCCATGCGTGATGCACTTTCTATTTTTGATAGAATTGTAAGTTTTAGCGGAAATAATATTAAATACCAAGATGTAATTAATAACTTAAACATACTTGATTACGATTATTATTTTAAAGCGGTAAATTTATTGTTAAATGAAGATTTAGCTGGTTTACTTTTGTTGTTCGATGATATATTGAACAATGGTTTTGATGCTTTACATTTCATTGGTGGATTCAGCGAACATATTCGTAATTTAATGGTTTGCAAACATCCAGATACTGTTAAACTTTTAGAAGTTTCTCAAAGTGTTTCGGTTAAGTTTTTGGAGCAAGCCAAATCGTGTAATACAGCGCTGATGTTAAATGCATTGAATTTATTAAACAAATGCGAGTTGGATTATAAATCATCGAAAAATGCGAGGCTGCACGTAGAATTATGCTTAATGAAATTAAGCCATATTCAATCATATATCAACTTACAAAACAGTAACGTTGACTTAAAAAAAAAATAGTTGATTTTTCTGATTCTGCTACTGATAAAAAATCAGAATCAATTATAAATGCTGCTAGTAATTCAACGGTAACGCCTGTAAATACAACTATTAACACCAATACAACTGAACCGATTTTCGAAAATCCAACAATAGTTCAGGAGCCAAAACCCGTTGCCACACCATTGCCATCAATTGCAAAAACAGGTGGAATGTTTGGAAAAAAAACGGAAGATTTATTCTTACAAAAGAAAGAGCAAATTGCTGAAAAACTGAAATCGGACAACATTATAACAAAAATTGATGATTTAGAACCTTCAATTGAAAATGTAGTTGAAAATCAAAATGAAACTTATACTGAAACCGATTTAAATAATGTATGGATTGCATTTATAGCTCAACTAGATAAAGCAAGTTTGAGCTTTATGAAAGAACGCAAATTAGTTATTCACGAGAACGATAAAATAAGTGTGGTTTTTGCCAGTAATCACGAAAGAACTTTGTGCGAAGACCAACGTTTAAATGCGTTGCAGTTTTTTAGAATTAATTTAAAAAATACGCAAATAAACTTAGATTTTGAAGTGGATAACACATTAATTCCAGAAACAAAATCGCTTTCGGTTGAAGATAAATTTAACAAAATGGTGGAACAAAATCCAGATTTAGCCACTTTAAGACAATTGCTAGAATTGGAAATTGAATACTAAGTAATTTGTAGCGTGTGACTTTTTATTTCTTTTGATGCAGAATGAATCAAAGAATTCAGAAAAAATATTTATGCAGTAAAATTTAACTTGCTAAAATGAAGGACATCTTAATTTTAATGGAGTAGTTCTTGAACCTCCAAATGAGCCTTTTACATGGTTTTTACTTTCTTTGAATTTAAAAACACATCCAATAAATAATACGGCATATTCATCATGTTTTCTATTTTTTATATCAGCATACATATCTAAAAAATAACTCTGTGACATATGATAACTTAACCCTATTTGTGTGTCAAAAAATTTATTAACAGTGTGTTTGTATAAAATCTGTCCTTTAAAAGTTAGATAATCTACGTTGGTAATCTTTGGATATGGGGCTCCCATTGTTTGCAAATAATATGGTATATTTTGAGCAAATACCCTTCCATAAAAAAAGCCTTCAGTACCACCAATTCCTATTCCAATATGAGAACGAGAACCAATTTTTGTTTCGTTCATTAATACTAAGCCAACACCATTGGTTTGGGTATAGTAGTTTGCATTTGCTTTTGTAAAATCTATACTTTGTTTAAAAAAAGCTGTGTTTGCTTCTAATGAAACTGAAAGACCCTTGTAGAAATAATACCTAAAACCAAAGTCTGCATATGCGCTATGTGTTGGGGGATTATCTAAATTAGTGTATACTGGAATTCCCGCGTTACCATATAAAGCAATATTACTTTGGGCTTTCATACTGAAAACCACCAACTGAAGAATTAAAAATAATGTAAAATTTTTCATATAATATTACAAGTATACGTTATTTTTATTTTTAAAATAGATAGTTGATATATTTTTGTTTTTTTTATGTTTTGTATTCAATTTCTATATTAAAAATATGCTATTTTTTTTAATATATATTAGCTATTCATTTGAAAATAAGTAGATTATTTAAGTAAATCCATCGGAATTTTCAATTCCGTTTGCCCCTCCGCATAATTTGTTATTTCGTAGGGATTATAAGTAAAAATCAATGTGTCTTTTAATAATCCAAAATTATTATTCAAAGAAAATTTCTTCTTCTCAAACCAATAACCTTGATCGTTAATAGGTTTATTTGAATCAATATTTTTAAGTTTATAAAATTGTTGCTTAGCAATTTCCTGTAATTTTAAAGTATCCCTTACCAAATCATTTACTGACAATAAAAGTTTGCCATTTTCTGCATTAAATACATAATACAAAGTGCTATAATTTCCATGGGCACCACCTGTATATGCATAATTTTCGTTTTTTAATGTTACATGTTTAGTATTGTGAAACGCAACAGTAAATTTATAAATATAATTATAAGTAAGAGGAAAATCAACTTCGTTAAAATCTGAAAAGTCTCGTAAATAATCTTGATAAAAACTATCTGTTTCGGCTTTAACTAATTTTTTTAAATCGGTTATATTGTTTTTATGTTCAAAAAATGATTGACCTATAAAAGTATTAATTGAATCTATTAATTGTTGGCTACCCTCCTCAAAAACAGGAACACAAGCCTCGTAAGTAAAGCTGCGCGTGCTATCACCTTCAATTGGATATTTTATTTTAGAAATTTTAAAAACACTAAATTTAAGATCCTTTGGTTTTGGATTACATGCAACAACCATAACTAAAATGGCAATTGAAAATACCGTATTAAGATATAGTTTCATTGAAATGTTTTTTTATGGTTTCGAGGGCTGAATGATTTACTGTAACCAAAGGCAAACGAACAATGTTTTCACATATTCCCATTTGATTTAAAAGTGCTTTAATTCCACCCGGATTTCCATCCAAATAAATAGATTTCATGATATTATACAATTCAAAATGCAAAGTACGAGCAGTAACAAAATCATTGTTCAAGGCAGCACGCACCATATTTGAAAACTTTTGAGGATAGGCTTGTCCAATAACAGAAATTACACCTGTCATTCCCATAGAAATAAAAGGAACCGTCAAATTATCATCGCCACTAATTATCGAAAAACCAGCTGGAGCTTGATGAATTAAATCCATGAATTGCTCAGAATTTCCACTTGCCTCTTTTACTGCTATAAATTTGCTGTTAGCATTTGCTAAGCGCAAAGTTGTATCAGCTGTCATGTTAACTCCTGTTCGTCCTGGAACATTGTATAAAATAATTGGCTTTGAACTGGCTTCAGCCACTTGCATAAAATGCTGAAAAATTCCTTCTTGATTGGGTTTGTTGTAATACGGACTCACAGAAAGAACGGCATCATAGCCTGTAAAATCAAAAGCTTTGATATAATCAACTAATTCAGCGGTATAATTACCGCCAAGGCCAGCTACACATTGCACTCGGCCTTTTACTTGCTGTTGAATAAATTGATAAACTTGCTTCTTTTCGTCCTTGTTTAAAGTTACACTTTCGCCAGTAGTTCCTAAAGCAACTACATATTCTACACCTCCATTAATTACATGTTCTATTAAATTTGACAATGCATCAAAATCAATAGAAAAATCTTTTTTAAATGGTGTAACTAAAGCTAATCCTGTACCTTTCATTTTGTATTTTGTAAATTATTTGTGAGCTATTAAATAAATATCCCAAGTTTTATCCAAATTGTCTTTAGTTAAGAAGAAATCATTGGAAGTAATTGTAAGTGTATTGTTATTGGTTTCTTTCAAGTTTTTACGCATTAAACTTGTTAGAAAATTATAAGGCGCAATCAACCAATTTGCTGGAACTAATTTGTGTATGCCTAACGGATCAAACATCAAAATACGTTTTGCCCATTTTGAATTATCATCATAGTATTTATTAACTATTTCGTTGCCTTGCAATCCTTGCAGTTCTATGCTCGAAAAAACACTATCAGCCTCTTTTTGCATTTCATCAAAAGTGTATTCAAACACATGAAACGGATTACGCGCAATGCTCATTTTTATATTTGGAGTGGTACAAATAAAAATTCCTCCTGGCTTTAACACACGTTTTACATCTTCCATAAAAGATTTACGAAGTTCAATATGTTCAATAAATTGAAATGCTGTAATCACATCCATACTTTCATCTTCCAAAGGAATTGGCGGAACTTTTCCCGCTTTAAAAGTCAAATTTGTTTTATTAGCGTGTTTCGCTCTTGCTTCTGCAATGGTAATTTCACTGTAATCCACACCAACAGTCGACTTAGTAAAATCAGCTAAAAACTGAGTTCCATATCCATCGGCACAACCAATATCGGCAGTAACTTTATCTGTTATGTATGGCTTAGCAAATTCATAAGCATAAAAACACCTTTGAACAGTTACATTATTGCTTTCCTCAAAACTAGGTCTTTCTCTATCAAACATTCAATTTTAAATTATTTTTCAAGGAGCGAATATAATTATTTTATTTAAAATTTTGGGTTCCATAAATGTTGTCACGTTTTAATGTAAAAAGCACTGCAATTGAAGCAGATTAACTTAAAAATGATTTAAATTTTTTTAACAAATTGCAACACAATAAAATCAAGCTCATTACTTATAAAACATTAAGAAAATTTAATCAATTCAATCAATTTACTAACTGAAGTTCCATTTATACTTTTTTGATTTTAATCATTGCAAGCAGTTTCAAAATAAAAAGTGCTTTTTAAAATCAAATAAAAAAATACTTTCGCATATAATTATTTATTAAAAACCTGAATTATGACAAATATTTCAATCGTAAATAGGATTTTGGAAAGCGCTTCATCTGCTCACCAAAACCTTACCCCAGCTGAGTTAGTTAGCCATGCTATTATTAATGGAGAAGGCTTATTAACAGACACTGGTGCTTTAATGGCCGATACCGGTGAATTTACGGGCCGATCGCCTAAAGACAAATTTTGTGTGGTGGATGCTAAAACAGAAAACACAGTTTGGTGGGGCGATGTAAATAATCGTTTCGAAAGCGATAAATTTGAAAAATTAATGAACAAAGTAATTGCTCATTACGCTGGTAAAAAAGTTTATATGCGTCATGCATATGCATGTGCTGACCCTCGTTACAGATTGAATGTAACTGTAGTTAACGAAACTGCTTACCATAATTTATTTTGTAATAACTTATTCCTTCGCCCTGAAGCTAGCGAGTTAGCTAATTTTGGAACTGAATGGTTAATTTTAAATGCGCCAAGCTTTAAAGCAATTGCTGCTGAAGACGGAACCCGCCAACATAACTTCTCTATCATTGATTTTTCTAGAAAAATTATTTTAGTAGGTGGGAGCGGTTACACAGGCGAAATGAAAAAAGGTATTTTCACTGTGTTAAACTACGTATTACCTCAAGAACGCAATACTTTATCAATGCATTGCTCTGCAAATATTGGTAAAAATGGCGATACAGCTGTATTCTTTGGTTTATCAGGAACGGGAAAAACTACATTAAGTGCTGATCCTGATCGTAAGTTAATTGGTGACGATGAACATGGTTGGGCTGAGGATTCAGTGTTTAATTTTGAAGGTGGTTGCTACGCAAAATGCGTTGACTTAACACAAGAAAAAGAGCCTCAAATTTTTGATGCCATCCGTTTTGGTTCATTGGTTGAAAACACCCGTTTTATTCCTGGAACTTCAACAGTTGATTATGCAAATATTTCGGTAACTGAAAATACACGTGCTGCTTACCCAATTAATTTAATTGATAACATTGCAGTGCCTTCCATTGGAAAAACTCCAGAAAACATTTTCTTTTTAACAGCAGATGCTTTTGGTGTATTGCCTCCAATTTCTAAATTAAATGTTGGTCAAGCTATGTACAGTTTCATTAGCGGATACACTGCTAAAGTAGCTGGTACCGAAGCTGGAGTTACTGAACCATCGGCTACTTTCTCTGCTTGTTTTGGTAAAGCATTTTTACCTTTACACCCAGGAAAATACGCTGAATTATTAGGTAAAAAATTAAAAGAAAATCCTAATGTAAACGTATGGTTAATTAACACAGGTTGGAGCGGTGGCGCTTATGGAACTGGTTCACGTATGAAATTATCATACACACGTGCCATGATTACTGCAGCGTTAAACGGTGAGTTAAATAATGTAACATTTGAACAACACCCAGTGTTTGGTTACCAAATGCCAACTACTTGCCCTAACGTACCATCAGAAATTTTAAACCCACGCAATACTTGGGCTGATAAAGATGCATATGATGCACAAGCTAATAAATTAGGAAATATGTTTGTTAAAAACTTTGAGCAATATGCTAGCGGTGTAAGCCAAGAAATATTAGACGCAGCTCCAAAAGCTAGCCAAGCTAACTAAGTTTATATTTCAACTGCCGCCATTGCAGGTGTCCTCACCTGCAATATTTGATGTTGGCGAGGACTCCAACATCGGCAATAATAAAAAAGCGACTCGATTTATAGTGCACCCAAAAGTTTAGACAAATTTATAATTAATTTTGATAATAATGAGCTCGATAATTTATCGGGCTCATTCCGTTTAAATTTAGTTTAATTCTTTCATTATTATAATAAGTAATGTATTCTATTATTTCATTTTTCAGG
>CANGGG010000002.1 GCA_947453415.1 Bacteroidota bacterium
ATTCCATTTTTGGTTTTTACATGACTTATGCTCGCATGTTTTTTTAAAACTTCTTCAATACATCGAAGCTTAAATTCATAATTGTATTTTACTTTTCTTTCCATAAAAATGCCCCCAAATAGTGTCTAACTTTTTGGGGGCAGTTCAAACTCCTTTAATAAATTTAATTTCTTCCATTATGGTTTCACTTTGATTCATATTTATTGCAACTGCAAATCAGGTTATATCATTTATAATTAAAATTTTATTTCAAAAATATACATAAGTTTGTTCAACAAATTAATTAATTGAAAAATGAAAAAATTAATCCTTTTTACAATTTTATTGCTAACAGTTGGTATTGCAAATGCTCAATATATGTATGATGGTTCTGGACGTCAAATTGGGAAGGCAAATGGTAATTATTATTATAATGGTTCTGGTAGGCAAATAGGAAAAGTGGAAGGAAATTACATTTATGATGGTTCCGGCCATCAATTAGGAAAGGTGGATGGAAATTATGTGTACGATGGAACCGGACATCAAATAGGGAAAATAGATGCTAATTATCTTTATAACGGTTCAGGTCGTCAAATTGGGAAATTAGATGGAGATTATTTGTACGATGGTTCTGGCCACCAAATAGGAAAATCAGATGGATTTAGGCGAATGCAAATAATCATTTTCTTCTATTTTTTTATGTAGGGCTTTCATATACAGAAATTGATAATTTGAACACTTGATAAATTTACAAACATGAAAAATACGCTTTCGTAATTTATGCTTGGTTTTTTAATTAACAAAAAAAGGAGAGCCATTTGACTCTCCTTTTCCATAAAACTTATAATGTAATTTGATTATATAAAATCACATTAATTTTTTATAGATTAAAGTAATATCTTAAACCAAATCCTACTGAGATAAAACTTGATGGAAACTCTGTATTCTTACCATAAGCATAATCAATTGTAATTGCATTTAAAACACTTGGAACATTACCAAGACCGATGTCTGAAAAAAGAACTAAATTATTTCGATTGTTAAATGTTTCAACTCCAAAATGAACAGAATATGATTTTTCTGATTTTTCAGGTACAGTTACACCCATATTCCACGGAATAATATTCGGTATATAAACTGATTTTGTATTCATATTTCCTATTTCACCACTTACATAAAATCTTCCAGTTCCACCCTTACCCATTTCAATTTTATTGAAATTATATCTTCCGTAAATTCCAATGGAAGAAGGGAGTGGGGTATTTCTTAATGTAAATCCAACACCATAGTATACTCCTAAATGGACATTCTCATTTAATGAATAACCTAGTTCACCCTTAACGAGTGTTTCTAATCCGCTACCGAAACCTAAATGTAAGCCTTGTGCCATTGTGAAATTTGCAAATCCTAGAATTGCAAATAAAGTGTAAAGTAGTTTTTTCATAATTTGATTGTTTGTAAGTTCAAGTAATTTAATTTTTTGGATATTTAATTCAATAAAATCTTTTTTACATCAATAATATTTCCAGAGGCATCAAGTAAGTTTAAGAAATATAAACCATTGCCACCCCATTGTGTAATATCAATTGTAAATTGTTGTTGGTTAATGGCTGATTGGAATTTTTGTTGACCTAATGAATTAAATATTTTTATTGAACATCCTGACATTTTTGTGATATCACCATTATCTATGGTAATGCGGTCTTTTGTTGGGTTTGGATAAACCTTTAAAGTGTTACTATAAGTTATAGGATTATAACCAGTACGGTTAACATTTATAACCAATGTATCTGTTACTGTTATGGTTTGATAGCATAAGTTTGCATTATACAAATTGCTTATTTCCGTTTGTGTTAGTGCTCTGTTCCATATACCGATGTCGTCTATCTGACCAATAAACCACTGTGCATCAGCGTTAAGCCATTGTCCTCCAATTCTTAAAGTTGAATTTGAATTGGAACAATTTGTAAAATTAAAACTTTGGGTAGATTTAGTAAGTAAGCCATCTATATACAACTTATTTGTAAAATTTAAATTATCAACAGAAACAATAATATGATGCCAAAATCCTGAAATATTATTTGTAGTATCCCATAATCCACTTGTATTGCTACAACTATTTGAAATTAAATTATGCTGTAATGTATTTGAATGTGTAATTTGAAAGGTAGGACTATAATTTGGAGGGGTAGGATTACACTGCACTATCGCGGTTCCTCCTCCATTATTTGGAATTTTTATCCAATAGCTAATTGTAATACCTTTTGTTAAAGCACTTGTTAAATTATTTAAAACGATATTTTGTTGGTTACCATTAAAATTATAAGAGCTGTTAGCATTTCCAAATCTATCTGTTGTTAATGTTGCACCATTAACAGTTCCATTATTGCCCTTTCCACTTTGGTCATTTGCATTACTATTAAATCCCCACCATCCTTTTAAACTATCGGTTGGCACATAGCTTGGCACTTGTGCCATTGTGAAATTTGCAAAACTTAAAATTGCAATTGTTGTGTAAAGTAGTTTTTTCATAATTGGTTTATATTTAATGTTTGACGTATAAATAATATATGGTTTAGGCAAATATAACCATATATGGTTAGTAAGCAAATAATTTATTGCTCTTTATTGTTTGGCATAAATGGAAAAACAACGCTACAACATTTTGTTTGGTGAATTTGTTAAATTTAAAAGGACACAAAAAAATATGTCCCAATCAGATTTGGCGGATTTAATGGGTAATAATTTCCAGAATATTTCTCGGCTTGAACGTGGTTTAATTACACCTACTCTTTTTTGGGTTCAGAACCTTGCAGAGGCATTTGAAATTAAATTGAGTGATTTGATAATTGAGTTTGAAATGTTTGTTAAAATCCAAGGAAAACAACAATCAACATAAGCTATTACTAACCTCATCAGAAAACTAATTAACTAAAAAGAGTGAACAGTTTTTCTCTCCTATTTTTTTTGAAATTTTATACAAATAAAAAAGGCTTACAAGTTTTAAAACTTGTAAGCCTTTGATTTTATTGGTGGAGGCAACAGGATTCGAACCTGTGACCCTCTGCTTGTAAGGCAGATGCTCTGAACCAGCTGAGCTATGCCTCCATTGTTTTGGGGAGTGCAAATATAGATTTATGTTTAAAAAACGCAACATATATTTTACTTTTTGCAAAAAAATATGCTTTACTGCCTAATAATCTTAGTTATAAAATATGCTACACATTTAAATTTATGTTTATTGAACCTTGTTTTCTATATAAAATATAAGTTGCAAATTTGCGTTTACCTATAACCGTGAAATCAATTTATAAAATAATATTAGCAAGCTTTTTAGTCATTCTATTGGCTTTAACCATTTTTGCAGGCTATTTAATTAGCAATAAGCGTGTTTTAACTGCCTATGTTCTTGAGCAAATAAATAGTAATTTAACTGGGCAACTAAAAATTAGTTCAAGTGATGTGACTGTTTTTAAGAACTTTCCAGATGTTAGTTTGGATTTAATGGGTGTTTCAATCAGTAAGTCGGATTCCATCATTTTAAATGCCCAACATGTGTATTTGGGATTTAATATTAAAGATATTTTCAATAAAAAATATAAAATTCAAATTATTACCATTGATAGTGCTGCTGTTAATTTAGTGATTTATAAAAATGGTGAAAATAATTTTGATATCATAAAAAAGGGTACTGTAGCACAAAAGGGTGATGATAATTTTTTACTTGATTTAGAAAAAGTAAAACTTCGAAGTATTGACTTTAGCTTTATAGATTTGCAAAGCACGCAAAATTACAGCACCCAAATTCATGAGTTAGAAATGGATGGAAAATTCAAGAACAATGAGTTTGCATTAAATATTTTTACCAATGCTTATGTAAAGAATATTTCAAGTAATGAAATTGCGTTTTTAAGCAATAAAAATTTAATAATAAAAGCAAATATTGATGTAAATAATTCAAAAAAAGTTTATCAATTTAAGAATGCACAAATTAAATTGAATGAACTAGATTTATTGTTAAATGGAAATATTAAAAACAAAGCCAATGGAAATGAATTAGCCATTGATTTTGATTCAAAAAAGATAAGCATTACTTCACTTTTAAGCTTACTTCCTGTTAAAATACCCCAAGAGGTTTTGGCTTATAAAAGTAATGGAAATGTATTTTTTAAAGGAAATATAAACGGTTTAATTGGACCTAAAAATAATCCGAAAATAAATATTGATTTTGGAATAAGTAATGGAAGTATTCACAATGAAAAGCTGAATATTGACTTAAAAAATATATCGTTAGTAGGTAAGTTTAATAATGGTGATCAGCAAGGCCTGGCAAGCAGTAAACTTAGTTTAAATAATTTTAAAGCCACACTTGAAAACGATGAAATTAGTGGAGATATAAACTTAGAAAATTTATTAATTCCTAAAATAGATTTAGCGCTTTTGGGTACTGTAAATTTGGAAAATTTAGTAAAAATATTTCCTGTTTCTAGCATTGAAAAAATAAAAGGTTCACTTCAATTTGACACCAAAATTAAAGCGGATTTGGCCAATAATGATCCTGCAAGTATTTGGAAACAAAATGGTAATTATGGTAAGTTTAATTTGCTAATTAGTGATTTTAAAATAAAGAACTTTGATAAAACCATTGATAACTTAGCGGCTGATTTTACTTTAAATGGCGCTGACTTATTAGTGCAAAAATGCAATATAAATTTAAATCAATCGGATATAAATATTCAAGGAAATTTAAACAATATTTTAGGCTATTTATTTACAAAAAATGAAACATTGAAAGCTAAAATTTCCTACAAAAGTAATTTTGTAGATTTAGCACATGTAGTATTTATGCCAGAAGCAAATGCAAATGATAAAAAAGAAACAAAATATAATTTACCACAAAACATAGAATTGCAACTAAATGCAAGCATTGAAAAATTAAAATTTAATAATTTTATTGCTAATAATTTAGAGTGTGCCTTACAGGTTTTGCCCATGCAAATTATCATTAGTCAGGCAAAACTAAAAGCATTTAATGGCAACTTATTATTTAATGCTAAAGTGCTAAATAGTGAACAAGGTAATTATTTTATTGAAAGTAAAATTGATTTAAAGAATGTAAATATCACTGATGCATTTCAGCAATGCAATAACTTTGGTCAAGAGAATATTACTGATAAAAACATCAAAGGAATTTACAATGGAAGTATTGATTTTGCTGGTGTATGGGACGAAAAATTGAATTGTAAAACAGATAAAATATTTGCTCAAATTAAAGTTCAAATTTTAAATGGAGAGCTTATAAACTATAAGCCATTAAGCGCATTAAGTAAATTTATCAATTTAAATGATTTGCAAAATTTAAAATTTGCTACATTAAATAATACCATTGAAATCAGTAAAAAAACAATAACCATTCCTAAAATGCAAATTGAAAATAATGCTGCAAATATTACATTAAGTGGAAGCCAAAATTTTGATAATTTTATTGATTATAATTTAAAAGTAAACTTAAGTGATATTCTTAGGAAAAAATTAAGCGCAAAAGACAATGCCTTTGGGGAAGAAGATGAAAAAAGAAAAGGACTCAATTTATTCATCAATATGCGTGGACCGATTGATGATTTGAAGTTTAAATACAGTAAAAAAGAAGCAGGACAAAACATCAAAGAAGGCTTGAAAAAAGAAACTGAATCTATCAAAGATATATTGAAAAAAGAGTTTGGAATTAAACCAAATGATGGCAAACAAAACACGAATAAACCAAAAGAAAAACAAAATGAAACGGATGAATTGGAATTTGAAAAAGAGTAGTATTTTCATACTATTATTACTGACTTATAGCAATTGCTTTGCACAAAAAAATACCATTAGCAGGATTAATTTTTATGCAACTATCGGTTCTGTTTTTAATGGTTCAATAAACTCATCAACAAGTGATAAATTAGCCAATGAAACTCAAACATATAGTAAGTACCAAGATTCAATTGCTAGCAGTGAAACTTGGCGTTTAACTTTTAGCCCTCAAATTGGAATAATTTATAAATTAAGCAAAGACGTAGATTTCCAATTTGGATTAGGTTATATTGTTTTAGGTCATCAAAGAACATTAGCTAATTTAAAATATAAAGATTTGACTTTTCCTGGAATTGGTAGTGGCCTTGGCAATGGTAAAATTATTGATAACACCAATGGTGAAAGAAGTATAAATTTAAACTATCGTTATCATTATTTACAAGTTCCATTAATTTTAAATTATCATTTAAATTTTAGATCACTTACCCCGAAAGTTAAAATTGCACTTTCGGGTGGAATAGGATTAAATGTATTGCTAAAACATGATATCAATGCAGTGTTAAGTACTGGTTTTAAAATAGATGAAAAAAGTAGCTTTTCTCTTGATAGTACAGGGTATTCGGCAAGTATTTTTACACCAAATTTGATGCTTGGAACCATGGTAGATTATAATTATTCAAAACAAATAAAATTTGTTTTACAACCTATGTTAGGTTACTATCCATTATCGGTAACCAATGAAGATTTAGCAGCTAAACCATGGTTTGTAAATTTTAACTTTGGCGTAATTTATACGCTTGATGTGTTGAAAAAATAAAAAATCCCATTCAAAAATTTGAACAGGATTTCTAAGTTTACTATCTGAATTAATAACCAGGTTTATCTTCTTTGTCTTTCAGTCTTTCTTTAATATCTAATCTGTGCTTTCTGGCTGTATCAATTGCTATGTCGTAACCTGCGTCAGCATGACGAATAACACCCATTGCAGGATCGTTATGTAATACACGTTTTAACCTACGCGCCGCATCTTCAGTTCCATCGGCTAAAATAACCATTCCCGCATGAATAGAATAACCCATTCCCACTCCACCACCATGATGAACCGAAACCCAACTTGCACCGCCAGCCGTATTAATTAACGCATTTAAAATTGGCCAATCTGCTACGGCATCGCTGCCATCTTTCATGGCTTCTGTTTCGCGGTTCGGACTAGCTACCGAGCCAGTATCCAAATGGTCACGACCAATTACTATTGGACCTTTTACTTGTCCAGTTCTTACCAATTCGTTAAATGCCAAAGCAGCTTTTTCCCTATCACCTTGTCCAATCCAACATATACGTGCAGGCAAACCTTGGAACGCAATGCGTTCTTGTGCCATGTCTAACCAACGGTGTAAAGAAGTATTTTCAGGAAATAATTCTTTCATTACGCGGTCGGTTACATATATATCATTAGGGTCGCCACTCAAAGCCACCCAACGGAAAGGACCTTTTCCCTCGCAGAATAAAGGACGAATATAAGCAGGCACAAAACCAGGAAATGCAAATGCATTTTCAACACCACGTTGGTCTTTTGCTTGTCCGCGTAAATTATTTCCATAATCAAAAGTAATGGCACCTTTGCTTTGCAATTCAATCATTAGTTTCACATGATGAGCCATGGTATCTAAGGATTTTGATACATACTTTTCTGGTTCAGATTTACGCATGTGGTCGGCTACTTCTTCCACAATTCCTTCTGGGTAATAACCGTTCAAGGGGTCGTGTGCTGAAGTTTGATCAGTTAATAAATCTGGAATAATATTGCGTTCAATTAAACGCTCTAATAAATCAATTACATTACAAACGACACCAATTGATAGTCTTTGACCAGCAGCTTTTGCTTTTAAGGCCATGTCAATTGCTTGGTCAATGTCTCGGCTCATTACATCTAAATAACGGGTTTCAATTCGTTTTTTAATTCTCCATTCTACCATTTCTGCGGCTAAACATACACCATCGCACATGGTAACGGCCAAGGGTTGTGCGCCACCCATTCCGCCTAATCCGGCAGTAACGGTTAAAGTTCCTTTTAAAGTTCCACCAAAATGCTGGCGAGCAGCTTCAGCAAAAGTTTCATAAGTGCCTTGAACAATTCCTTGTGAGCCAATGTATATCCAACTTCCAGCCGTCATTTGGCCATACATCATCAAACCTTTTTTGTCAAGTTCATGAAAAGTTTCCCAATTAGCCCATCTTGGAACCAACATACTGTTGGAAATAATTACACGAGGCGCATCTTTATGTGTTGGTAAAATTCCAACTGGTTTTCCACTTTGAATCAAAAGGGTTTCATCTTCTTCCAAATCTTGCAAAGCTTTAACAATTAAGTCAAAACTTTCCCAGTTTCGGGCAGCTTTTCCTATTCCGCCATACACCACTAAATCGTCTGGCTTTTCGGCCACATCAGGGTCCAAATTATTATACAGCATGCGCAATGCAGCTTCTTGAACCCAACCTTTGCAGCTTAATGTATTGCCAGTTGCGGCATGTAAATCAGTATGTTTAGTCATTTTATATGTTGTATTATTATTATAAAAAGGAATTTTCAAAAGTATTGTTTTGAAACTTAAAATTTTACTACAATAAATGATTTTTGGTAGTTGAATTTCACCTGATTATTTTTAATAAAAATGATAGTTGAATAGTTGTTATTTTGTGGCTTAAAATAAAAACCAATGGAATTTCCCAAAACACCCATCATTATTTCAATATTGATAGTTACTATTTTTAATTGGTCGTGTAAAACAGTAAAAATTGAAGCACCAAAACCCAAAAGTTTTATTGGCGTTCAGCCTTCAAAACCAACTTCTATCATTGGCTTGCCAATAAACATTAATACCGAAGGTTTAACAAAGTCATTGAACAAAAAGTTCAACAACCAGCTTTACAAAGATTCAAGTTTTGAGGATAATGATGGCGATAATTTAAAGTTAACGGTTGTAAAAAGAGGTGATTTTATTGTTTCAACTGAAAATAATGGTTTGGATATATCAGCACCTTTGCACATTGATTTTATTTATTTGTTGAACTTCTTTGGAGGTTCACAGCAAATCAATAAAGGAGTAAATTTAACAGTAAATTTTACTTCAAACCCTTCCATTGACCGAGATTGGAATTTAATATTAAACAGCAAAGGCAAAATTACTTGGGACGATTTGCCGGTGATTGATTTAGGAATTACCAAGCTCGATTTACCCAATATTTTTGGAGGTTTAATTCAAAACTTAGTCAACAAAATGGCAAAGAAAATTGATGTGGAAGTACCCAAATCTTTGAATATTAAAAAACAAATTGCTGATGCTTGGCTCACTTTAGAAGAACCCATTTTATTGGATTCGGTTAATAACGCTTGGTTAATGTTAAATCCTAAAAACATATTTATTACACCCATTACTTATACAAAAAATCAAATGCAAATAAAGCTAGGTTTGTCAAGTGTCATTGAATTGGCATCTGGTTATAAACCAATAAATGATTCATTTGCTAAGCGATTACCACCATTGCGTCAGGTCAATAATTTTGATGAAAATGTAAGACTGAATTTAGGCGCATCAGTAACATTTAACCAAATAAATGATGGATTAGCTAAACAATTTGCTAGCAATCCCATGGCATTTGAAAGTTATGATTACAAGATAAAAATTAACGATGCAAAAGCATTTAATTACGGAAACAAAATAATGATAGCGCTTGACATAGATGGAAAAGTTAGAACTGGAATAGTTGGAAAAAATATAAAAGGAGTTATTTATGCTACTGGAGTTCCAATTTACAATGCAAAAAATAAAACGATTGAAATTAAGCAATTTGATTTTGAAATAAAAACCCGCGATTTATTATTGAAAGCAGGTTCTTGGTTATTGAATTCGGCTGCCTTTAAACAAAGCATTGAAAAGCAATTGGTATATTCAATAGCCGATCAATTGAATCAAGCCAGGTTAAGTGCAAATGATGCAGTTAATAAAAAAATGATTGAGACAGTAGATATAAAAGGTTATGTAAAAAACTTAGAGCCAGGAGAAATTTTTGTTACTTCAAATGCCATTAGAATTAATATAATTACTGATGGAAATATTGAAGTAAATCTGAATGGATTTTAAAACATTTTGATCAATAAAAAAGCCTATTTCAAAACGAATGAAATAGGCTTTTTTTTATTTAGAAATAAACTTTATTGTTTTACAATTTTCATTGTTTTTACAACACCGTTAGTATTAATTTTTACTAAGTAAATACCAGCTGCCAAATTGCTTGTATTGCTTAATTTGATTGTACCTAAGCCAATAGTAACAGCTTCAGTTTGACTGATTAAAATTCTACCACTGATGTCAATTATTTGAACAGTACTGATTGTATTTTCAGTATTTAAAGTTTCAATAGTTAATTCATTGCTAAACGGATTAGGATAAATGCTAATACCATCACCAATTGCATCGTTAATTGAAACTTCTTTTATTGGCGATAAAGTAGATTTACCATCAAAATCTATTTGATTTAAACGATAATACAATTTTTGAACTTGATTAATTGTAAATGGATTTTCATCAATAGAACTATAAATAACATTGTTATTTGAATTTCCTTCGCCTTTAACAAATGCAATTGTTTCAAATGTTTTTCCATTAACTGAGCGTTGAATGTCAAAGCCTTTGTTATTGATTTCGCTTGAAGTAATCCAAACTAATTTCACATTATCATTTACTTTTTTAGCTTCAAAATAGCTTATTTTAACTGGTAAAGTTGTTGTATTATTTGAGGCAACTGAGGTAAATGCATTGTGCATATATTTACCATTGTATTCGTATACATCAAAAGTGTAGTTAGTAGCCATTGTTAAACCAGTAACCCCAACAGTATTTCCTGTTCCATTATAAATTACAAAGTTTCCTGCACCTGTGGTATCACCCAATGAATAAATTGCGCTAGCATTATACAATTTATTATTAGTTGGAGCAACCGCAGCTGCAGAAGTTAAACGTGCAACAATTAAACGTCTTTGTCCGTTTCCAATTGTACAACTAACAGTAGCCGTAGTATCAGTAACTGACGAAATGGTAACAGCTGTAGCAGTAGAACTTGGTGTAACAATATTAACAACTTCAATATCATCAATTGCCCAACCTTCATCTACTACATAAGAATCGGCAATAAAACGGAAACGAACACGAACATTTGCTTGACTAGCAGCACCAGTTAAACGGAAAGCACTTTCTATCCAACCACTTACTTGGCTAGCAAATACAGTACCTGAACCCAAATCTGAAGAGAAATAAGGAGGCGCAATGGCACCACCACTTGAAACAAAGTTAACATTGTCGTTATACCATGAATAGCTGTTGGTAGTATTAAAATTACTTCCATTTCCAACTACACTGTCTAAACGATTCCAGAAACCACCATTGATTGAAATTTCAACAATTAAACCATCCCAATCAGTTTCAGCTTTAAACTTATGGCTAAAACGAACGATTGGATCAGCAGTATAAGAAGTAAAATCAAACTGAGGTGAAACAATTGAAGCATCGTGATCAGTATCATAAGTTCCTGTTAATTTAGTAGCCCAAGCTTTAGTTCCACTATGCGCACCGCTTAAGTATGTTTTAGCGGGCGTTCCTAAAACCCAATTGTTATTGGTAGGGAAACCAACAATCCAGTTTACGCTTGTACTTGAAGAAGAAAGCATAGAATTCCATCCTCCAGCACCCGCTTCAAAGTTTTGTGAGTAAGGTAAAGTTGAAATGATTGGATCTGTAGTAAAACTATCAATAGTACTATATGCAGTTCCAATTCCATTTGTTGCGTAAGCTTTATAATAATACTTAGTAGAATGTGTTAAGCCCGCAGGATTTATTGAATAAATTCCAGCAGTTACCACAGGACTTGTAGCAGAATCAATAGCAGTACTAAATAAAGTTAAAGGACTAGTTGTAGTATTATAAACTATACCACTTGCAGTTACTGTACTTCCACCATCAGAAGTAATATTGCCACCCACAGTGGCAGTTGTTGAAGTTAAATTAGTAGCTGCAATTTTTAAAACAGTTGGAATTACAGAAGATGAATTAGTGGTAAATGTACTGTCGGCACCATAAGTAGTTCCAATTGCATTAATAGCATAAGCTCTGTAATAATATAATGTAGAAATAGATAAACCAGTTGTGATTTTAGTAAATACACCTAATATTACTAATGGATTTGTAGTAGAATCAACCACGCCAAAAGCACCAAGAACAGGAGCGGAAGTAGTACTATAAACAACTCCACTTTTAGTGATAGCTGAATTTCCATTGCTAGTAATAGTTCCTGATAAATCGGCAGAGTTAGTGGTTATATTTGATTTTGTTCCCGTTAATACTATTGGTGCAGTTGGATAAACTACTTCTACATTGTCAAAAGCTACACCTTCATCAGTTCCGCTTCCATCTGATGCAAAACGAATTCTAAATTTCACATTTGATTGACCGGCAGCACCTGTAAGTGGAGTTTGACTTTGAATCCAATTTGAAACATTGCTAGAAAACAAATTACTATTTTGCGACCATTTACTTGGAGCAACTGGACCAGCTGTACTGCTGCTATTATACCAACTAATACTATTTGTAGTATTAAAATTTGTACCAGTTCCTAAAGTATTGTCAAGCTTAGTCCATGTTCCACCATTGATTGAAATTTCTAAAACACTTGCATCCCAACCTGTTTCAGTTTTAAAATTATGTCTGAATTTAACAATTGGATCTGCAGCATAACTTGTAAAATCAAATTGAGGTGAAACAACAGCAGCATCATGGTTATCAGAATAATTTGCTGCGGTAGAAGTAAACCAACATTTTGGCGAGCTATATGAACCGCTTAACTGAGTTTTTGTAGGTGTTCCTAGCACCCATTCATTTAATCCACTAGTTGCTAATGAGCTCCATCCTGTTGTGCCAATACTATCAAAATTTTGAAAATAAGGTAAAACAGAAATAACAGGAGCTGTGTTAAAACTATCCATTGTACTATAAGCAGTTCCAATACCATTGGTTGCATATGCTTTAAAATAATATTTTGTAGCATGAGTTAAACCTGTAGGATTAATTGAATATAAACCCAGTGTAACCAATGGACTTGTTGTAGAATCAACAACACCTGTTCCATATAAAAACGGGTTTGTAGTGGTTGAATAAATTACGCCACTTGCTGTAACTGTGCTACCACCATCTGATGTTATATTACCACCAAATGTAGCTGTTAAAGCAGTTATATTGCTTGCGGAAATTTTTAATACTGTAGGAATAGTCGCAGATGAAGAAGTAGTAAATGAACTATCTGCACCATAAGAAGTACCCATTGCATTTACAGCATATGCACGATAATAATAAGTAGTAGCAGCATTTAAACCATTAGTACTTATTGTCAAATTACCAAAACTAACTAATGGATTTGTACTTGAATCTATTACTCCAAAACTACCACGAGTAGGGGTAGTACTTGTACTGAAAACAATACCACTTGCGGTTATTGTTGAACTTCCATTATTGGTGATAGTTCCTGATAAATCAGCATTTGAAGTGGTAATATTTGACTTAGTTCCAGTAACTACTGTAGGTGTTGTTGGAACAGTAACTTCTACATTATCAATTTCCCAACCTTCATATTCTAAACTTGAATCTGTAATAAAACGGAAACGAAAGCGAACATTTGATTGTCCTGCAGCACCAGGTAAAGCTATTATACTTGTTATCCAACCATTCACAGCAGTTGAATAAGCACTGCTTACATTACACCAAGTATTTCCTTGAGTTGTTGAATTATACCAAGCAGTTCCGTTTGAAGTATTAAAGTTTGTACCTGTTCCAACACTATTTTCTACCTTTGTCCATGATCCACCATTAATTGATATTTCCAAAAATCCTCC
Source organism: Bacteroidota bacterium (assembly GCA_947453415.1). Taxonomy (GTDB): domain Bacteria; phylum Bacteroidota; class Bacteroidia; order UKL13-3; family UKL13-3; genus JAAFJM01. The sequence goes on from CANGGG010000002.1 coordinate 13,712, forward strand.
ATCACAACATGATTCTGTGTAGAATTTATGTTTGAAGGTTAAAATTGGATTCGCTAATAATGTACTAAAATCAAATTGTGGTGAAACCAATGCAGCGTCATGACTGGTTGAATAATTGGATGCAAGTTTAGTAATCCATGCAGTTGGCGTGCTATAAGCGGCCGAAAGTGTAGTTTTAGCAGGCGTTCCAACTTGCCAATCATTTAATGTTCCAACTACGGCTGTAGTTGTAAATCCTGTATTTACCGATAACGTATCAAAGTTTTGCGAATAGGGTAAATAGTTGATTACAGGCGCAGTGGTAAAACTATCTTGAACACTATAAGCAGTTCCAATACCATTTGTAGCATAAGCTCTATAATAGTATTTTGTTGAATGTGTTAATCCAGCAGGATTAACAAAAAATGTTCCAACTGATACCACTGGAGATGTGGTAGAATCTGTTACTCCCGTTCCAAATAAAACTGGATTTGGAGTAATAGCATAAACAACTCCACTTGCAGTAACTGTAGAACCTCCATCGGTAGTAATATTCCCTCCTACTCTAGCGCTGTAAGCAACTATATTAGTAGCAGCAGTTTTTAAAACTGTAGGAATAGTCGCAGCTGAATTGGTTGTAAATGTACTATCATGACCGTAAGCTGTTCCAATAGCATTAACAGCATAAGAACGATAAAAATAAGTTGTTCCCAAAGATAGTCCACTAAAACTTTTTGTAAAACTACCAAAATCTATTAGTGGATTTGTAGCTGAGTCAATAACTCCAAATGAACCTCTAACAGGTGTAGTAGTAGTACTCAAAACTATTCCTGTAGCAGTAATTGGACTTCCTCCATTATTAACAATAGATCCTGATAAATCTGCTGCATTTGTTGTAATATTTGCTTTAGTACCTGTAGCCATTATAGCTATTGATGGTAAACCCATATCGGCCTCATCCGCTCCAATGTCAGGTGCTGTACCTCCACCATTTACTGAACCAAAAGGTCCTGGACGAAGATCACCATCTATATCTGTAACTACATTTGTTAAAATACCCGATGATTCAAATGGACTAGAAATACCTGGAACCAAATGCAAATTTGTTGATGAAATAAAATAAGGATCAAAGTTTAACGACAATGAATCTTTTGTTGTAGCAGTTTTCCAATTAGATAATGTTAAGTAATTAGTACCTGCAATTGAACCAACATATCCTGAAACGCCATTTACAAAATAGTTATTATTATTTACCCTAACACCTGCTGAAAAAATAGTAGCTCCACCTAAATAAATAGCTAAACAAGCTTGCCCTGTATTGTCTGATTGCTTGTTTACAAAAATATTATTTGAAAATTCAGCAAGCGTTGTACCCGTACTACTTAAATATACACAAGCAGAATAATTAGAATTTCCGCTGCTTGCATTGGGTCTTACTAAACTTATTGTATTATGATATATTTTTAAGTTTGTTGCCGCTATAGCAGAATATATTCCATAGTTAGTATAACTACTTGCTGATGAAGTGTAATGATAGGCATAAACATCCCTAATCATATTATTGTAAATGCTAATAAACGAGTTATTGGTAGCACTACTAATAAATATACCATAAGAACCCCAACCACCTGTAGAAGGATTTGCAACATCATGAATATTATTATTTCTAATAATTGTTCCAGCATTACTAACGTTTAAATCAATTGCTGCTAAGGTTGTACTTAATCCAGAAATTGTATCTCCCATTCTTATGTCATTGCCTTCAATTAATGCTGAAAAAGAAGAAGCTGTAGTTTGAGTATTGGCTATATAAATCCCTTTAATTCCTATACAATTGGCTAGCACATTTGATCCAATTACATTGTTTCTAATTACTAAAGATCTTTGTAAATAAGCAGCTATACCATAAGAGTAAATTCCATAATAACAACGTTGAATTGAATTGTTTTCAATAGTCATGCTATCGTTATTAGCAGCCCCAGATGCTGTAGTTATAGTACTAGTTGCTAAACTTAATCCACTATAAATTCCATAGCCCGCTGTTGTAATTGTAGAAGTGCTTCTACCGCCAACTATATTACAGTTCTTTATAGTAATTTTTGAACATCCATCGGCCACCGCAGACGATGAACTAAAACGAAGACAAGCAGTAGATGCATTAGTAGTTGTAGCAACTTGAATTGTTAAATTACGAACTCCAGTTGTTGTAGGATCGTCACCATCAATTGTGATACTATCAGCTCCAATAAACTCTAGTACGCCTTTAGCTGCAGTTGGAGTAGTTGCAGAATTAATTGTAACATTTCCAAGAGGTACAATTTTTATACTTTGATAGTTTGATGTGGTTGCACCTGAACGCAAAAGTTGAACTGCCGTTGCTGGTTCTGAAGTATTGGCAGTAATAGTTATTACTATTACGCCTTGGTGAGTGCCTAAATTTATTGCAGCAAATGCATCATTTACTGTAGTATAAAGTGATGGTCCTGTAGTGCCTGCAGTTGCAGTTACACTTACTTGTGCTCTTGAGACATTTACCATACCGCAGCACAACAGCAGTATGAGTAAGATTTTTGTAAAACTAGTAAATAGTTTTGTACTTGTTCTTTTCATAATTTTTATTTTATTAATGAATTGTAAATCTAAACCTTAAAAAATGAACTCTGTGTAATATTATTATTATTCAAAAAATGTTTTATTTTTTCAGTCGTAACCTGCTTATTAATAGCACTTAAAACCTAATTTTTAGCTTGTTGATATAATTCATTAAAAAGCATGAGCAATGCCATTAGATTAAAACAAATTAAATAAAATCATACCGTAAATAAATGGATTCATTGTTTGAATTTTTAGAAATTCATGCTAACAATTTTTCTTTATTTACAATTCATTTACTAAAAAATTTATATTGCCAACCTTAATATACACAAATGAAAAAATACCTATTACTTACTTTCACATTGATCTCCATTGGCTTATTTCAAAGTCACAAAATGGATGAAGGCATGTTTCCTTTATCGGAGCTTAAAAACATTAACTTAAAAAAGGTTGGACTAAAAATAAAACCGATAGAATTATACAATCCAAATGGTGTAAGTATCATTGATGCCATTGTAAGAGTTGGTGGTTGTACAGGTAGTTTTGTGAGCAATGATGGATTAATTGTTACCAATCATCATTGTGCTTTTAGTTTTGTAGCTGCCATCAGCGACACGGTGAACGATTATATTAAAAAAGGTTATTTGGCCAGAACACATGAGCAAGAAGCACCTGCTAAAGGTTTGGTTTGTAAAATTGCTGCAAGCTACGAAGACGTTTCTGTAAAAGTTTTGCAAGGCACCCAAAACATGAGCGATGCTGCCGAAAGATTGAAAACAATTGCTACTCATTTAAAAGCAATTACTGATGCTGAAAGCAAAGCAAATCCTACTTTAAGTTGCGAAATTTCGGAAATGTTTACCGGTAGAACTTATGTGCTTTTCCGTTATAAATTATTAAAAGATGTTCGTTTGGTTTATGTGCCAGCTCGCAGTATTGGCGAGTATGGTGGTGAAAAAGACAATTGGGTTTGGCCTCGCCATAGTGGCGATTTTGCTTTTTTAAGGGCATACGTTTCGCCCGATGGAAGTGCTGCTGAATACTCACTTAAAAATGTGCCTTATAAACCTGCAAAACATTTAGTAATTAACCAAAAAGGGGTAAACGAAAATGATTTTGTTTTTGTGTTAGGTTATCCAGGTAGAACATACCGCCACCAGCCTGCAGCATTTTATAAATACCATGAAAAATACATGCTTCAATACATTAGTAATATATACGATTGGCAAATTGAAGAAATGGAAAAACTGAGTAAAGGCAATCAGACGTTGGCTATAAAATATGCTTCAAAAATTAAACAATTAGCCAATACCACTAAGAATTTTAAAGGTAAATTACAAGGTTTTAGAAGAACCGGTTTAACCAATAAAAAATACAATGACGAAGCTTTATTACAAGATTTTTTAAGTAAAGATGAAACTTTAAAAGCTACTTATAGCAATGTAATTCCTAGAATAAATGTGCTGTATGACGATATTTTAAAATTTGCACCTCGTAATTTATGGTACGATCAAATTTATAATGTAACACCTATGTTTTCAATGGCTGGTGCCATTGATAATTATAAAAATGCGTATGCTCTTTTGAAATCAGATGCTGAAAGAACAGATTTTAAACTCAAACAAGGATTGCGTTTAAAGCAATTATTAGCAACTGCATTTAGCAAATATGATGAACCTTTTGAAATAGCTGCTTTCAAAAAAATGCAAGCAGATGCTGCCACATTTAATAAAAACAACCAAGTAGATGCATTTACTAAAAACATCAACGCAGATGAAATTTATAGCAAAACTATTTTTAAAGATACTAAAATGATTGAAAAATTAGCCAATGAAGACATTGAAAAGCTTTTTGCTTTGCAAGATCCTTTGCTTGATTTGGCAGCTAATTTAAATCTAGAAATCAATTTCTTTGATCAAGAAGATCAAAAACGTGAAGCGGAATTAAATGCTTTGATGGCAAAGTATGTAGATGCAAAATCAGTATTCCAAAACAAAAGTTTTGTACCTGATGCCAATGCAACATTGCGCTTTACTTATGGTTATGTTAAAGGATACTCGCCAAACGATGCAGAATACCATGGTCCTTTTACCTCTTTGCGTGGGGTGGTAGAAAAAGAAGATGGCGTGGATTATGAATTAATGCCATTAATTAAAGAGCTGTATGCTGCTAAAGATTTTGGCGATTTAATGAAACCAAGTTTGGGCGATTTGCCAGTAAACTTTTTATATAATCTAGATACCACTGGTGGCAATAGCGGAAGTCCAGTTATGAACGCAAAAGGTGAATTAGTAGGTATCAATTTTGACCGTGCTTATACTGCTACCATTAACGATTATGCTTGGAACGAAAGTTACAGTAGGAGCGTGGCAGTAGATATTCGTTATGTGCTTTGGGTACTACAAAAAGTAGCCAAAGCCGATGAATTGAGTAAGGAACTGAGTAATTAAAAAGAAACAAAAAATCCCAATCAAAGAAGAATTTAATTGGGATTTTTTTTAATGATCAGTTAGTAATAATTCATTTAAAAAAGTGGGATATACTTGCTCCCAAAATTTATTCAGCATGTTGTTATAAGCATCTTTGCTGGCATTTTCGGGCGTTAACTGAAATCCTTTGATATCTTTTAAGGCATCTTTATAAATTTCTTGGTTGTTTTTAACATCTACAATACTAATGTTCATGTTAATATTTGCTTGCAGCATTTTGCCCCACATCACTCCTAAATCTAAGGTATTTGCGATTACTTTAATTTCATAATCAGCATTTTTTCTATCTGTAACAAAATTACAGCCGCTTTCTACTAATTTGCGTTTAAGTTGTGGTTCAATGATGTTAAACTCTAAGTTTTTACTTAAAATTTGTTCTTTACTATTGGTGTAAATTTTTACAGGTTCTACTGATAATCTAAAATTAGTACTTGGTGCATCTATATTGGTTAAAATGCTTTTTAGCAATCCGTTTAAACTATCACTTTTAATAATCGTAGCTATGTCAACAATAATTTTTACTTGTTGAATTGGGTCTTTGGCTTGTATTCTATTCAATGAAAAAGTAGCAATACCATTTTGGTCGGTTTCGGCACTATTACCAAAATCAAATTTGGCTTGTAAAGCTTTTAAAGTTAGCGGAACAAAAGGAACAAAACTGTTGTTTTCTTTTAGTTTTACTTTGGCTGTAAATGGATTATTAATAGGTTTACCTATTTTACCTTTAAGCTCTATTACCTCAGTTTTTACTTGTAATTTGTATAATTGGTTTTGAATTTGACTCACAATTTCATTGACTAAATACACCTCATTTCCCTTATATACAGTAGCCACATCTTCATTTAAATAATTTTGTAAAGCACTTAATGCTTTGATTCGCAAACGCATCATTTGCATGTAATTGTCTTGATAAGAAAGTCGGTCAGCATTATCTAAAAAGTTAACCGATTGTTCAATGGCGGCTTGTAATTTTCTGCGTTTGGCAGCTTCGTATGCTGCTTTTGAAAGTTTGTAATAAATATAAAAATCCGATTTGTTTTCCCAGCTGTCTACTACCTCAAAATCTTCTACCATGGCTTGCGCCATTACTTTTGTATCGGTAGCAAACATTTGGTTCAATACATTATTATTTTGATTCAGTGAAAGTATAGAATTAGAAGAAACCACCACTTTTATTTCTCCAATTAAGTCGTTTAAAGCGCGTTTTTTTGCCATGGCTTGGTAATCAGCCGGATTTAACATTTTATTGGCATAGCCAACACCTACATAAAAACTATTATTTACAGGCCTTTGTTGAACCCAATCTGGCTGCTTACTTCTGTCTTTTCTACTAATTCCGTTATTTGTTGTTCCACAAGAAACCAAAACAATTATTAAGAATAATGGAAATAGAATTTTTGATTTTATAAATTTATTTTTAAACATGGAGCTAATTTCACTGTTAAGCAATCATAATTCAAACTTTGTACCACTAAAATTTGATGCTGATAAAGTTCGAAATTATCATTTGTTTTATTAAAAACAATAAAACGAATTTCAGAATTTTAAATTAAGTAATTTATAACCCTGAATTTAAACCTCAAATTATCATTTTCATTTACGAATTGCAATTGCTATTTTGCAACCTGAAAAAAGTACAATATTATGGGAAGAGTATTTGAAAAACGTAAGCATAAAATGTTTGCTCGTTACGCTAAAATGAGTAGAACATTTACCAAAATAGGTAAAGAAATAGCAATTGCAATAAAAGCAGGTAACGGAAATGGTGACCCTGATAGCAATTCACGATTAAGAGCAGTTATTGGAAATGCAAAAGCAATCAATATGCCTAAAGTAAATATAGATGCAGCCATTTCGAGGGCAACTACCAAACAAGATAAAGACTTTGAAGAAGTAGTTTATGAAGGAAAAGGTCCGCATAATATTCCAATGATTATAGAAACTGCTACCGATAATCCTACCAGAACTGTGGCTAATTTACGCATGTATTTTAATAAAAAAGGTGGTCAGTTAATGGTAAGTGGCTCATTAGATTTTTTGTTTGAACGCAAAGGAATTTTCAGAATAAAAAATACTGGAATTGATATTGAAGAATTTGAATTTGAAATGATAGATGCTGGTTTGGAAGAAGTAGAAGACGATGGAGACGGGCATTTGGTATTAGCTGTAGCATTTACCGATTTTGGTAAAATGCAGCATGCTTTAGAAGAGAAAAAAATTGAAATTATAAATGCTGAATTGCAACGCATACCAACTACTCCAGTGGAGTTAACCGAAGAGCAAGAAGCAGAATTTAATATATTATTAGATATGATTGAAGAAGATGACGATGTGGTAAAAGTTTATACTACATTGATGTAATTAGTTAAATCAAAACATAAAAAAAACCGATTCAAATTGAATCGGTTTTTTTTATGGATAAAATCCAATGTATTTTATTTGAATAATTCAACTGCATCAAATAAAGTTCCAGGAGCTGGAGTATTTGGATTTGAATTGATTTCTGATTGAGGATATAAGAATCTTCCAGGTAATGAAGTTCCATTATTGATAGGAATTCCAATTAAATTTTTAGTTCTTCTAATGTCATTAAATGCTTCAACTTGACCAAATAAAGAAACATATTTTTCAGTTAATATTTCTTTCAATAATTTAGCATTATCGCTTACTTGAGCATCAGTACTTAGGTAATCTGAATATAATCCAGGTCCAAATTTATCATCATTATTTTTACGAGCTAAATTTAAATGATCTAAAGCTTTTGCATCATTGCTAGTTCTAGCATAACACTCCGCTAAAATTAATTCATTTTCATTGTTACCCACTAATTCAAAATTAGCTTGAGCATCAAAAATTCCACCATACATATTAGGATCAACTGGAGAATAATTATCTAGTAAAAAATAATAATCAAAACGAGCAGTTTCATCTGTTTTAGCATTTCTTTTGTTTTTAGTAGAAGCACTATCTAACAAAGCAAACATATGAGAACCCTCACAGCTCATGTAACCAGAACGGTTCCAATCTAAAAAGTCGTAATAAATATTCCAAGCACCAGGTGCAGCAGTCTCATGTTTGGCATAAAAATCATTTCCAGCTGAAACACCATCAGTAGCTGCGGCAATGGCACCTGCGTAATCTTTTTTATGTAACAAGGCTCTTGCTTTTAATGTATTAGCTACTTCTTTCCAAGTAAAACTACCAGCATATGCAGCTGCATATTTATTAGAAGTTCCCACTCTAGCAATGGCAGAATCTAATAAGCCAATGCAATAAGTATAAACATCCGACATTTTATCATAAACAGGTGTATTAATTCCTTCAACACAAGCTTGACTTGAAGGAACATCGCCCCATAATGAAGAAGTAGTTAGTAGTAAATTAGCTTCAGTTATCATAGCTACACCTTCCAAAACTTTATCATTGACAGTGATTGCTTTTGCTCTTACTAGTTTACATTGGCCTACGCCTTTAGAATAAAGTTCTTCCCAAGGAGAATTAAAATCACCAGATGTCATGTTGTATTGACCATAAGAAATGTACTGACGATCGTAACCAGTAAATTGACCTGCAAAAATACCAGCTAGTCTAGCTGCTTCACCCTCGTTAAGCATTACATTAGCTAACTGAGCGCCAGTAATCATTAATTTTGGATCTGAGTCGCTAAACTCATTTGGATTAATTTTATTGATATCATTGATATCTTTATTACATGATGTAATAAAAAATAGGGGAGTAAAAAGTATTCCCGCTAATATATATTTTATTGTTTTTTTCATGATTGTATTTTTTTAGAAATTTAATTTTAAACTAAAAATAAATGATTTAGTACCAGGGTTTGTAAAGTAATCTAAACCTCTGCCATTAGATGTACCAGTTAAATTTAATTCAGGATCTACACCAGGGAATTCAGTCCATAACTTTAAGTTTCTACCTGTAAATCCTACGCTTGCGCCAGGGATATGAAGTTTGCTTAACACTGCTTTAGGCAATTTATAATTAACGCTTAATTCACGTAATCTGAACCAAGAAGCATCTCTAATATAATCTTGTGAAACTGAACCAAATCCTCCACCTAAACCAGTGTACCAGCTTTCATCAAGTAATACTTTTCCTCCACCATAGTCAGCAATGTTTCCTCTAATAGTATAACTACCATCAGTATTTGCAGTAGCAAGTTGGCTAATAGTTTGCCCTCTATAGTTTTTAATAGTAGCGGCTTCATCGGCAGTAACAGTAACTTCATTGGCAGTTTCAGGAGTAACCCCAAAATTATTTAACACACCATAAGTACCAGCCCACATTTGTCCACCTTGAGAAGTTTCAAATAAAATATTTACATCAAAACCTTTCCAAGAAATAACACTTCCAATTCCAGCACGGTATTTAGCATTTGGATCGCCCAAAACACCTTCGGTAGCAGCAGCTTTTTTGAAGCCATTGCCATCAAGTGCAAAAGAACCATCAGCATTTGTTTCCCATTTACCACCCCAGAAAACGCCTAATGCTTGTCCGGCAACAGCTCTAGATGAAGTTCCTGTGAAACCAGCTAAGAAAATAGAATTTACGCCACTAATATCGTCTACATTGTTTTTATTTGAACTTACATTTCCATAAACGCTTAAAGTTAATTTTGAATTATCAATAACTTTAAAGTTCAATTCAGCTTCCCATCCTCTATTAGAAATTGTTGCAGCATTATCCCATTTACTAGTAAACCCAGATGATGCAGGAACATCAACAGCAAAAATGGCACCTGTAGTTTTGTTTTGATAATAAGTAGCTGATAAACCAATTCTGTTTTTCAAGAATTTTAAATCAGTTCCAATTTCAAATTCTGTTTTTTGCTCAGGTTTAATATTTGGATTTCCTTGAATTGAACTTCTATAAATAGAACCTCCAAATTGAGAACCGTCTAAAGTTTCGCCCCAACCTGATGCTGATGAAGAATTAATATAATTAGTATTCCAAATATAAGCGGGTGGCTCTACACCAACTAATCCAGCCGAAGCTCTTAATTTACCATAACTTAAAACCTTATTGTTTTGAAGAATGTCTTTGGTAAATTCATAGGCTAAAGTAGCACTTGGATAATAAAATCTGCCTTTAAAAGTACTTGCTGCTTCTGAAGCTGCAGTTAATTGTAAAAACACTTTATCTTGATAATCGATATCAGCTATACCATAAACTCTATTATTTTCTAAGTTTTCAACGCTGTTAAATGGATTCATATTAGCGGTGGTATAATTAATAAAAGCATTTCTATCTTGATTATTCAAAATAAATTGGCTAGCAGAACCACCAATAGTATAATAACTGCGGTTAGTATATAAAAATCCAACTGTAGTATTAACATTTAAATCCTTATTAACTTCAAAAGAATTTTTGTTATAAGCGTGGAAACTAATTTCACTTTGTTTTAAAAACTGATCAGTAAATGCACCATTTGCATTACTTGAGGCAGACAAATAAGGGAAATAAGTAATACGTCTATCGTTTGAAATATCGTATCCAGTTCTAACTGTTAAAATTGATTTCTTAGCCCATTCCCAACTTGCTTCAGGAGTAATAATTACACGTGTTACATCGCTAGTATTTGTTTGTTTGTTCAAAGTCCAACCTGGATTATTATAAGTTGGTGCTGCACTTCCCATATAATTGCGGTATCCTCTATGTGAATTAAATACAGGAATTCCCGCTGCATTATAGTAGGTACCAATATAATCGGTATTATTAAAATCGGGAGCAGTTCTTAAATATCCTAAATATAATCCATCTAAGTTTGAACCTTGTTGAATTCTATTAGAGAATATTTTTGATAAAAAAGTATTCAATGAAAATTTAAATTTATCATTTAAATTGTGAGTATAGTTTAAACGGCCAGTTGTTCTTCTGTAATCAGAATTTCCATTTAAAATACCTTGTTGGTTCCAATCAGACAAATTAAAATAGATAGCACTTTTTTCGTTACCAGATGAAATAGAAATATTGTTATTATAAGTTACACCTGTTCTAAATACTTGATCTCTGTTTGCATTATTATATACTTGATTATCACCTTTTTTAAGAATTGGATTGTATACATTTCCGTTTTCAGCTACAAATTTTGCCCCATTTAAATTTAAAGAATCAGCTCCTGAACGTAAAGCAATTTTATCGCCCCAACTTCCACCAGCATTAGCTTTCCATTTTCCGCCAGTACCTTGTCCATAAGTACTTTGTTTTTCATATTCTTTATTAATAAAATCAAGCGCTAAAGAAGAGCTAACTTCTACATTAATATTGTTCTTTTTGCTACTTCTTTTACCTTTTTTAGTAGTAACAATAATAACACCATTAGAAGCTCTTGTTCCCCAAACAGCAGCAGCAGCAGCACCTTTAAGCACTTCTACATTTGCAATGTCTTCTGGGTTAATGTCATTTAAACGTGATTGCTGAACCACACCGTCAGTTCCACCACCAATACTTGAATTACTCATAGGCACCCCATCTATAACAATGAGAGGTTGCAAATTACCAGTAATGGTACTTTGTCCTCTAATTTGAATGAATGCACCAGCACCAGGGTCACCAGAATTTTTGGTAATTGCTAAGTTTGAAACTTTACCCGACAAACCTTGGATTACTCCAGATTCACCAGATGAAGCAACTGATTTTCCTTGAATTTGAGAAGTGGAATAACCAATTTTACGCAAACTTTTTTGTTCGCCAATGGCAGTAACCCTTACTTCATCAAGCATTAATGGATCTTTTACAAGAGTAATGTTTAAACCAGTAGTAGGTGAATTTTGGTCTATAACAATTTCTTTAACTGTCATACCCAAAAAGCGGATTTTCAAAGTAGCTCCAGCTTCAGGAATATTTATACTGAATTTACCATTTTCATCGGTGGTAGTTCCAGTAGTAGATCCTTTAACGGCTACTGTAGCGCCAATAATTGGTTCGCTACCATCAGTCACAAGGCCTGTTACAGTCCTATTTTGTGACCAAACTGTAAGTATGGAAATCATCCACACAAACAAAAAACTTAACAATTTTCTCTTCATATTTTTTTAAATTATCAAGATTCAAATTGGAAAGTTTTATACATAAAAACAAATAAAATAACATTTAACATTTAAAATATTTGATTTTTAGATAATTAAATAATCCACTTTTCCACTTATCATAAAAACATCGCTCAAAAATCAAGATTTTTAGCACCCTCCATTTTGACCAAAGCCTTTTTTTTATATAAATTTTATCATAAGTTTTTAATGTTTAATAATAACATAATATTTCATTTTTTTCGAACTACTTAATCAGGCGTACTTTAGTATAAATATTTCTGCATTTTTAATTGATAATATCTTTCTTTTTTATGTAAATTTTATCAAGTATTATTTTTTTATAAAATATGAAAAATTGTTTCAAACATTGTATTTGCTTAACATTGTAATCTTTATAATTAAGTTTATAAGATTATTACAAAAATAATTTAACGTAGAATCATGATCGAATTTGCCAATAAGTTAGAAGATTACCGAAACCAACTTTCACATTTAGACAATAAAATTATTGAATTATTGAACCAAAGGGCTTTGATATCGAAAGAAATTGGAATTTTAAAAACAAATAATAAAATTGAAATTTATCAAAATGATTTTTGGGAAAAAGCGCAACGTGTTAGAAGTAAAACCATTGAATCTACTATTTTAAATAGTGTAATATCGAATCAAATTTTTGATTTAATACACCAACAATCATTGCTTATTCAAGAAGACATTTTAAAACAAAAAAATGGGAAATAATTTTGAGTGAATTTAAGTTTAGTTAAAAATACATTTTACAAACAAATATTCCTGCAATTACGCAAACAAAATCTACCAAAAGCATGATGCTTAAAGTGTAGCGACTGTCCTTTATATTTACCGATCCAAAATACAATGCAACTACATAAAAAGTAGTTTCGGCAGCGCCTTGAAACAAGCAAGACAATTGGCCTGTAAGGCTATCAGGGCCATAAGTTTTCATGGCATCTAGCATAAATCCACGGGAACCACCAGCACTAAATGGGCGCATAATAGCAACTGGAATGGCATTGATAATTTGAGGATCAACTTTAAAAATATTCATCACAGAAGTAATTCCTCCCATTACAATATTCATTAATCCTGAATTGCGAAAAATACTCAATGCCACTAACATGGCAATCATATAGGGCAACACCCTAACGCCTGTAGTAAATCCATCTTTAGCACCGTTTACAAACGAGTCGAAAATATTGGTATTATTAGATTTAAAAACTTTTTCGTGCAAAATTCCGTAGCCAATAATTCCTAAAATGATAAATAATAAAACGGCATTACTTAAGTTTCCTGTAAAATGAAATTTTTCAATTCCATCTAATTTATTTACATAAAATAATACCAAACCAATTAATGCACTTACGGCAGTTACAAATCCTAAAACCACTAAGTTTATCAAATTAATTCTTTGCTTTATACTCACAAATATGAGTGCTGCCAAGGTTCCTACAAATGAAGTAATAATGGTTGGAAGCATAATATCGGAAGGATTGGTAGCATTTTGCGCAGCTCTATAACCTATAATAGAAGTTGGAATTAAAGTTAAGCCTGCTGCATGCAAACACAAAAACATAATTTGACTATTGGAGGCTTTCTCCTTATCGGTATTTACATCCTGCATGCTTTCCATGGCTTTTAGACCAAAAGGTGTAGCCGCATTATCTAATCCTAAAAAATTAGCAGCAAAATTCATCGTCATAAATCCATAGGCAGCATGTCCCTTTGGCAATTCTGGAAAAATACGCGCAAAGAAAGGTGTTAATACTTTTGCCAATTTTGTAATAGCATTGGAGTCGTTTAACAGATGTAATAAACCACAGAAAAAAGTAAGGTAACCAATAAGTGGTAACCAAATATCAATGATGGTATTTTTACAAGTAACAAATATGCCATCGGCCGATTGTTTGCCTTTGCAAACTTCTACAATTCCATTGTCTAATAACCTGTATACAGTATCGTTTTGGGTAAATCCAGTTGCTTTATTCAACACCATATTTGCATACAAAATAGAATCACTATTTTGAAAATAAGTAGCTTGATGCTCCGCAATTACTAAGGCATCGTTTTGCTTTCCGTTAACCATTTGGCCAAGGTTATAAAGCTGATTGCTGCCAAGCATATAAAAAATAAATAGGATGCTTAACGCAATGATATAAGACCAAAATCTGCTTAATGCCATATGTGATTTATGATTTTTGAAATGTGATTTTTGATTGAAATAAAGCCGAATGATAGATTTTTTATTTTAAATATCTAAAATCTTTTATTCAACAAATGTGATTTATGCTTAAATAAGTATTTGAAATTATTCAATTTTATTTACCTTCAATTTATTTCGGTAGCTTGAAAAAATACTTGATTTTGATACAAAACCAACATATTTACCATTTTTAATTACGGGTAAATTCCATGCACCTGTTTCATCAAAAAGTTTCATTACATTTTCCATGCTTTCATCAGCAATAATAACTGCTGGTGGAATTGACATTAAATCACTTATAAATACTTGGTCGTAAAGTTCCGTTCTAAACATTATTTCTCTAATATTATCCAAAAGAATTACGCCAAGAAGCCTGTATTCATTATCTATTACAGGGAAAATATTGCGTTTTGACTTAGCAATTAACTCCACCATATTCCCCAAACTATCTGTTGAATAAATAGGTTGAAAATTGGTTTCAATTAAGTTAGAAGTGGAGATGGTGGCCAATATATTTTGGTCTTTATCGTTTGTAAAAACATCGCCACTCATGGCCAATTTTTTCAAATCCATTGAATAAGGTTCAAAGTATTTTGAAATGGCAAAACTGATGGAAGAAACAATCATTAGCGGAATCATTAAATTATAGCCACCAGTAATTTCAGCAATCAAAAATATAGCCGTTAAAGGCGCGTGATAAATTCCACTTAAAATTCCTGCCATACCTACTAAAGTAAAATTGCTTATTGGTAAATTTGTTAAATTGAGCAGGTTTAAAACTTTTGAAAAAAAGTATCCTAAATAGGCTCCAACAAATAACGAAGGCGCAAAATTTCCACCATTTCCTCCGCTTCCCAAAGTAATGGCGGTAGCTATTGATTTTACAAAAATCAACATACCAACTGCTGCCAAAACCAACCATTCATTGTTTTGATAATTGTGAAAAATACTGCCATCCAAAATGTTTTTTGGTTGTAACATCGACAAAGATTTGATACTTTGATAACCCTCACCAAACAAAGAAGGAAATATAAAAATTAAACCTGCTAATAATATTCCACCAATTACAACGTTTAAATAAACTTTACTTTTTCTTCTACTAAAAAGCGTTTCTATTTTTGAAAAAGTGCGGGAATGATAAACAGAAATTAAGCCCGCAAATATTCCAAGTATTATATAAAAAGGAACATTGTTATAGTCAAATGGTTGCTGAAGTTGAAATGATAAAAGTATATCATCTTGCAAAATGATTTTAGAAATTAAAGCGCCAGTTGCCGCAGCAATAATGAGTGGAGTAAATGCTGAAATACTTATATCAACCAAAAGTACTTCTAAGGCAAATAATACACCTGCAATTGGAGCGTTAAAAGTGGCTCCAATTCCTGCTGCTATTCCACAAGCTAAAAGTAAAGTTCGTTCATTATAACTTAGTTTATATGTTTTTGCATAATTACTTCCAAAAGCCGCACCTGTAATTACTATTGGCGCTTCTAGTCCTGCCGATCCTCCAAAGCCAACCGTTAATGAACTTGTTAATATTTGAGCAAACATTTGCTCTTTGGGCATAAAACTCGATTTTTTTGCTATTCCATAATGAATGTGTGAAAGTCCTTTTTCGAGTTTTCCTTTTAGTATTTTTTTTACAATCCAAACTGTTAAAAATATACCAATTATTGGTAAAAAAAGGAATAAATATTTATAGTTTCCTAAGTCTTTATAAGTTGCAATTTGATAAATAAAATGAACAGCTGTTTTTAAAATAATGGCTGCTAAACCAACAGTAAGACCAACTAGTACACTCGATAAAAGTATAAATTGTTTGGCGGTTAGTCTACTTTGAATCCATTTTATTACAGATTGTAATTTTTGAACAAGTGTAAATTTCATGTTTTTTTCTGTTTATCAGACCTAAAAGGTTTTAAAAACCTGTCAGGTCTTTGTTATCTAAAACTTCATTTGTAACCTCACATTCAGTCTGCGAGATGTTAAATAGTTTGGAACTGCCCAAGTTTGTGCAGTGGCATCTTGCAGCCAAGTGTAACTGATGGTATTGTCAACGCCTAACATATTAAATACTTCCACAGCAATATTTGCATATTTGATATTTTTTTTAAAGAAAGTATTTCTTTGTTTTGGTTTTAAATTGTGGGCTATTAAATCTTTTGTAAAACCAATATCAACCCTGCGGTAACTAGGCATGGTATTAATGTCGTTATACCTATTATGGTCAGGAATTCCAAATGGAAAACCACTTCCATAAACTAACATTAAGTTTACTTTATAACTTGGGTTGTTTGGAAAATAATCTTGAAATAATATGGCAAATTGTAATGCTTGATTGGTTAAACGAGGAATGAATCTTTCAGTTTCTAAAACTCCCGCTTTTGTGTATTGACCACTAATTATTTCTTGTGTGTTCATTAAACTTAAACTTGCCCAACTTTCAGTTCCACGAACAAATTCTCCATTTACCCTTAAGTCTATACCAGTTGCGTATCCACGTGATATATTTTCGGCAAAATAACGTATGCGAACATTGTCAATTTCATAAGGAATGAGGTTACTTAAATCTTTATAATAAGCTTCTGCAGTAAATTTAAATGGTCGGTTCCAAGCTTTAAAATTCATTTCAGCACCTAATACATAATGAATAGATTTTTGCGATTTTATATTGGGATTTAACTTGCCATCAAAGCCACGTAATTCTCTATAAAAAGGTGTTTGATAATACCAACCATAAGATGCTTTTATAATCCAATTTTTGCGCATTTTACTGCTCCAATTTGAATCTGTTTTATTGGTTTCAAATATTTGTTTATTGTGTTTTTTGTTGGGTTCAAATGAAAACTGAAACCTAGGACTAATTACATTTTCATTGGTAAAACTCCACCAATTACTTCGTATTCCATAAGTTAAAACCATGTTGTTTTGGCTGTTTAAAACCCGAGTATTTTGAACATAAGCATTCAGTCTAAATGTATTTAATGAAATACTGGTTCTTAAATAATCCAGTAAGGTTAAATTACCATTTGAATCCAAAGTAGGTTGCGCAAAACCCGCGCTATCTCTATAATTCCATTCCTTTAATTTGTCGTTTATATTTTCAGTTTGAACAAATGTACCCCATTGAATATTGTTTTTCCCTTTGTTATAACTTCCTCTATGACCAATGTTTATAACAGTTGCTTCTATTCCATTTCTGGCATTATTGATAAAATAACCAACTCCTTTTAACGATTTTGCCCTTCCAAAATTTGCACTTCCTTGATCTGTTTCTAATTCGCTTAAACGGTATGCACCTTCTATGGTAAAAAGTTCGTTTTCATTGCTGTAAAACATGGAGCTTATCAATTTCAATTGTAACCTACGGGTTGGATTATAAACCAAACTTGCGGCTGTAGTTGTGGTTCTATATTCCATTAAATCAGCGCCATCAAAATATACATTTAATTGCAAAGCTTGTTTCACTGTACCAAAAGTAGTTTGCCTATCGGTTGGCACTAAAAAATACCTATTTTGAGCATAACTGCTCAATATACTAAAACTTAAATCAGAACGAAGATGATAAGTTAATAAAGCTTGAACATCGGTAAATGATGGCTGATAATCGCCTTTGGTATCTAAGGTTGAAACAACATATTTATTACTCCAATACCTTGCGCCAATTAAATAGGTAAATCGCAAATTTTTACTTGCACCTTCAGTTGATGCTTGAACACCTAACAAACCAACATTTAGGGAAGATGCCGTCTTTTTAGGATCTTTATATTTAATGTCTAAAACAGAACTCATTTTATCGCCATATTTGGCTTCAAATCCTCCTGCACTAAATTTTATACTTTTTACTAAATCAGAATGAATAAAACTTAATCCTTCTTGTTGCCCACTTCTGGGTAAAAATGGCCTGTAAATTTCAATATCATTTACGTAAACCAAGTTTTCGTCAAAGTTCCCACCACGCACATTATACTGAGCGCTCAATTCATTATTGGATGAAACACCTGGTAATGTTTTTAAAATTTGTTCCACCCCAGGAATTGGAGTTGGATTTATACTTAATTGTTTTGCATCAATGGTAAATGAACTGATTTGTTCCCTGTATCTTTCTTCTTTTATTTCAACAGGACCTAATACTAATCCAATATTTAAGTTTACATTTAACTCATATTTTTCCTTTGGTTTCAATGCCGGAATGTCAAAATTTTCACCCTTACTTCCAAAATAGTTAAAGCGTAATTTTATTGCATTGTTTGCATTTACAGTTATTTTATAATAACCATTTTCATCCGTTAAGCCAACAATATTTTCATTGATAACCGATACTGTAACGCCATCCATTAATTGGCCCAAACTATCGCGAACCAAACCACTAATACTTGCTTTTTCGTTTTGGGCTATTGCAAAATTATTTGCACCAATTAAAAGCAATAAAAAACAAAAGAATCTTTGCATCAAATAATTTAAAAAGTTGAGTATGGTTTTTTCTATTGCTTTGGGTTTTTGTAGAACAAAGGCAATAATAACTTTTTTAGTATAATTTTTTTTGTAAAGTTTAGTTTACCAAAACAATTTCAAAAACAACGTTCAATATAATGGTAAAGTATATTCATAAAAAAAGCCGAAGTTTTTTACTTCGACTTTTAAATATTTTAAAATGCAAAATGCTATTGTTTGATGATTTTTTGAACTACTAAACCTTTGTCACTTAAAGCATTTATCATATACATGCCAGCTGGCAACGATTCAATATTTAATTCATTGCTAGGTGTATTTTGGGTTAATACTATTTTGCCCATTAAATCCAATACTTGAATATTACTGATATTTACACCTGAAATAAAAATATTGCCGCTGCTAGGATTTGGGTAAATGGTAAAATTACTTTTATCAACTCTAGGAACGCCAATTTGACTTCCATTATAATCTATAATTATTGTTATAAATTGGTGTCCAAATGCTAAGTTGCTAGCTGTAAAACCTTCGTAAACAGTAAGATTTAATCTAAATGCTCTTTGTCCCCAAAAAACGTTGTCAGCTACAGGATTTATTTTAATTAATTTTTCGTTTCTAAATCCTAATTGACCAGGAGCAAATTCAACTTTTTGTTGGGCAGGAGTAATGCTAAAATGAACTCCGTTTACTGCATTTAACGAGGGGTCAGAACTTTTATCTTCAACTGAAAGTATAGCTGAATATGCTTGCAAAGTGCTATCTTGTTTGGTATTATATAAAGCAATTATTACAGATGAATTAGCATCTTTATTAGAAAAACTTTGGTAGTTTTCCTTGTAATCAAAACCATATGATATTTGTGCTTTAGCACCAACAAATAGCAATGTGCAAATTAATGATAAGTATATTTTTTTCATAATAGTAGTATTCGTTTCTGATTACAATAATAACGATTTGATTGATTTAAGCAAATCAAAAATAGTTGCTTTTACTTTAAAAATAAAATATTTTAACGAATTCTTATTTTTTCGCCCACTTTTATTAGGTTCAAATTCCCATTATTTAACTGCCTTAAAATGGTTACAGACACATTGAATTTTCTGCTGATTGCAAATAGTGTTTCTCCTTTTTCTACTTGATAATAATAGGGATCATTGGTATCAAGTTGCGGTTTATTTTCAGCTATCATTGAGTTTTTTACAGGTACAATTATCAATCTTTGGTCTATTTTAATGTCATTATTTTCAATGGTATTGATAGCTTTTAAATCGGATACAGATATATTATACATTTTAGAAATTGCAAAAAGCGTTTCTCCATGTCTAACGATGTGATAACCTGGAACTGGTTGTGGTTCCTTGGTATCGGCACTTGGTAAATTAGGATTTACAATTAATTTTTGGCCAATTTCAATATTATTATTTTTCAAGGCATTTAAAAATTGCAAAGCTTCTACTTTTACGTTGTATTTTTTTGCTATTCCATATAAAGTTTCACCTGCTTGTACGGTATGAAAAAATGATAATTCAGATTTTTTTTCTTCCAAAGTGTCAAAATAACTCAATGTATTTTCATTTATGGGATACATTGTTTCTATATTTTTCATTGGGTCTTCGTAAACTGTTTCATTTAAAACAATGGTATCAATTTTAATTACATTAGGTGAAATTTCAGTTTTTATTATTTCAACTGAATCTTTTTGAATGGTATTATCAGCTATAATAATTGCTTGTGTTCTATTATTGTTTAAATAAATTAATTGTCCAACGGCTGGTTGTTGGCTTAAAATTAAATTGTTTCTTGAAAGAATTCTTTCTATTTTTATACCAAAACGCTGAGAAATACTGTGAATATTATCTCCTTTTGCAAAAGTATAAGTTTCAATTTCAGCTTTATTTTTTTTATGTTTTAGGTAAATGGTATCACCAGCTTTACATTCATCGTCTTTTTGTAAATCGTTGAATTTATAAATATTGAAAACTTTAATATCATAATTTAAAGCTATTTGAGCGTAGCTTTCATTGGCTTTTGCAGTAATAGCCGGCACACCATTAATAATTATTTCTTTACCATAAGTTTTTACAATTTCGGCTTTGGCTACAGCTTTTTCAATTTGTTCTTCTTCGCTAATTTTTACAGCATCATATTTATTCAAATGGTGTTTTTCAATAAATGAAATAATTAATTCTGGATATTGTGGATTGGTGGCATAACCCGCTTTTTTTAAACCAAAAGCCCAAGCTTTGTAATCTTTACTATCTAAATCAAACAAGAAAGCATAGCGTTTGCCATTCATTAAAAAATCGGAATGGTCGCGGTAGCTATCAATAGCAGCATCGTATTTTCTAAAACATTCTTGCGGAGCATCATCGTCTTCATTCAGTGTTTGTCCTGTCCAAGTATTTTTACATTTTATACCAAAATGATTATTTGCTTGTGTTGCTAAACGGCTGTTTCCATTGCCACTTTCCAATATTCCTTGGGCTAAGGTAATGCTAGCAGGAATATGGCTTCTGTACATTTCTTCCACTGCCAAAGCTGAGTATTTTTCAATGTATTGTTCCACCGTTAATTTTGGTTTTACATCATCTTGTGCAAATGAAATAAAGCCCAAAAGACAAAGAAATAGACTAATAATTTGTTTCATAATTTTTGAAAATCGTAATTAACAAAACTAATGTCTATTCTGTTTTTATGATTAAATGATATGCATTGCATTGCTAACAATTACATTAGCTTGTTTAACAAAATGTACGTTTTGAATGAATGGAAATAAAAAGTCGTTCAGAAGGAAACTCCTTGCCTTACAAACATAGTATGCATTATAAAAAAATGCGCTGCATTGGATTTCTTGTTATTTTCAAAAAGTTTATATTTGCTTAAAGAAAAAAAATTCAAATGTCAAATTTTGATTTAAATAACTATGTTTATATAACCACTAATCCGAGAAAAACAGTTTTATATACTGGTGTTACTAACGATTTACAACGAAGAATCAATGAGCATCAATCTAACAAAGGTAATAGTTCAACTTTTGCAGGTAAATACTATTGTTATGAATTGATTTATTATGAAGTTTTCAAAGATATTGTACAAGCTATAAATAGAGAAAAAGAAATAAAGAATTTATCGAGAGAAGATAAATTTGATTTAATACGAAAATCAAATCCTTATCTAAAAAAAATTGAATTATATTAATCAAAAGTCATTCAGAAGGAAACTCCTTTCCTTTGCAACCAACTCATTTGCATCAATGTTGTTATGAGCCAAAGGAGATGCGCAGCATGACAGCAACGACAATACTCAGTCATTCAGAAGTACCGCTCAAGCGGTATCATTGCCTAGGCAACCAGCTCAGTAATATCAATGTTGGTTTTGCACTCAAAGGAGATGCGCTGCATGACACCTTTCTTCAATCCTTTTTCGAGTATTTTTTAAATAAATAAATCATACCTATTCCTAATGAAAAAATGATAACATAAAAAAATATTCCCATGGTTTTATTTAGTTAATTCTGTTTGCAAGGCAATCATTTTTAAAGCGGTTTCTGCGGCTTCTACACCTTTGTTTCCGTGCTTTCCACCACTGCGTTCTTTTGCTTGTTTTAAATCGTTGGTGGTTAATACACCAAAAACAATTGGCATATTATATTGTAATCCTACTAACATAATTCCATTGGCACAAGCATCGCTAATAAAATCAAAATGAGGAGTGTCGCCTTTAATAATGCAGCCAATGGTAATAATGGCATCACATTTTTTATTTTCGGCTAAAAGCTGCGCACCAAAAGCTAATTCATAAGCTCCAGGAACATAACTGATTAAAATATTTTTTTCTTTAACACCCATTTCAGTTAAAAACTCAATGGCACCATCGCGCATGGCAAAAGTAATTTCGCTATTCCATTCAGCTACTACCATACAAATTTTAGATTTTGTAAATGCTTTGCTTATTTTCAAATCAGTGTTTGAAAGGTTTTTTAAATCGCTTGACATATTTTTATTTATTGATAAAAAAAGAGGCTAACTTTAAAGTGCAGCCTCTTTTGGGTTTATAGTTCGTTAATGCTAGAAACATTTGTCAGTTCGAGCGAAGTCGAGAACAGTTAAAAACGTCTCAACTTCGCTCGCAATGACGATTAAATTAATTATTTTCGTTATTGGCTTTTGCTCTTTCTAAGAATTTATCAATATCGCCAGCCTCAGTTGATTCAGGGTAATCAGATTTAATTTTTTCGTACATGCTTAAAGCATTACTCCAATCTTTTTGTTCTTCGTAAACCAATCCTGCTTTCTTTAAATATATAGGAGCTGTTAATTTGTTTTTGCCCATGTTAGCAGCTTTGGTATAATTTTTTACAGCTTTATCAAAATCATTTGATTCGCTATATGCATCACCTAATAAGCCAGTAGCAATTGGCCCCATTAATTTATTGTCAGTATCAAAATCTTCTAACTGAGAAATTGCATTTGCAAAATCACCTTTTTGCATGTAGCAAATACCAGCATAAAAATGTGATAAGTTTGCAGTTTTAGTCATGCTAAAATCATCTGCAATAGCTAAAAAACCTAATTTATCGCCTTTACCATTTAAAGCTAAATCAAAAGAATCTATTTCAAACCATGCTTGAGCAGGAAAAATTGCAATTTGTGCTTCTTTTTCTTTTGGACCTAAATAAAATTGAGTGAAAGCCCAATATAAAGCTACTAAACCAATGATAGCTGAACCAACTATGGTAATAATTTTTTTGTTTTCATGGTAAAAATGCTCCACTTTATGGGTAGTTTCCATAATTGTTGCATCTATATCTAATCCTGAATCTTTGTTTTTTTCTGACATTTCCTTTTGATTAATTTTTGAAATTTATTTATTTATAATATTGTTATTCTGTAATAAATGGATAATTTGGTTCTGAATATACATCTTCGAATAAAGCTGATTGCTCAGGATAAGCTGAGTTTTCGCTAAATTCAACCGAGGCCAAAATTGTTTCCATAATTTTTTCTTCAATGCCATCTAATTCAGCTTGAGAGGCCCAATTATTGTCCATAATTGTTTGTCTTACTCTTTCTAAAGGATCGCGCATTTTATATTCTTCTACTTCTTCTTTAGTTCTGTATTTTGCTGGGTCACTCATTGAATGTCCACGGTAACGATACGTTCTAATTTCTAAAAAAGTTGGACCATCACCATTTCTGGCTCTGTCGGCAGCTTCGGCTATCGCTGTGTGAACAGCTTCTGCTTGCATTCCATCTACTTCGCTACAAGGCATATCGTAAGCTAAACCAATTTTATAAATGTCCATTTGTGTGGTAGTTCTTTCTACTGAAGTTCCCATGGCATAACCGTTGTTTTCGCAAACAAAAATAACAGGAATTTTCCATAACATAGCCATGTTAAAGGCTTCATGTAATGCACCTTGACGAACCGCACCATCGCCAAAATAGCAAACAGTAACTTGTTTTCCGCCACGGTACATATCGGCAAAAGCTAATCCTGCACCTAAAGGAATTTGCCCTCCAACGATTCCATGTCCACCAAAAAAATTA
This sequence comes from Bacteroidota bacterium, assembly GCA_947453415.1. Lineage (GTDB taxonomy): Bacteria > Bacteroidota > Bacteroidia > UKL13-3 > UKL13-3 > JAAFJM01. Next base: position 38,043 of record CANGGG010000002.1, read on the forward strand.
TGTTCTTTGCTAAATAAATGCATTGAACCACCTTTTCCTTTTGAACATCCTGTAACTTTACCGTATAATTCGGCCATTACTTCATTTGGAGTAATTCCACAAGCCAGAGCATGCGCATGATCGCGATAAGCAGTAATGATTCTGTCATCGCTATTTAATGCACTCATTGTTCCAGCCACAACTGCTTCCTGGCCAATGTATAAATGACAAAAGCCTTTTATTTTTTGTTGTCCATATAGTTGAGCTGTTTTCTCTTCAAATCTGCGCATTAGCATCATTTGCTCAAACCAATGCATGTAAGTTTCTTTTGTAAAGCCTGTCATAATTTTAAAGGAATGCAAAAAAACAAAAAAATAACTAAGTTAAAAAGGGTTTTCTTTAAAATAATAAACTGATAATCAAATGTAAAATTTTGAATTTTGAATTTTGAATTTTGAATTGATTGAATTCTTTGCTTTTAAAGTCTGGTTTTTTTGAAAAAAATTATGAATATTTTAAAATGTATATACAGCAAAAACAATTTAACAATCTATCAATTTAACAATTAAAAGCATTCTTGTATTTTTCTCCCGATTTTTCAATCTTGTAATCTTTTAATTCAAAAAACATAACATAAAACAGTCTTATTGAATTTTGCTCACTAATTAAAACTCTTTATTTTCGCACAAATTACAAAGTTACTTACACTAATAAATTATGACTAAAATAAAAGTTGCCAACCCAGTGGTTGAATTAGATGGCGATGAAATGACTCGCATTATTTGGAAGTTTATCAAAGACAAATTGATTCTTCCTTACCTAGATTTAGATGTTAAATACTACGATTTAGGAATGGAATACAGAGATGAAACCAACGATCAAGTTACGATAGATGCTGCTGAAGCAATAAAAAAATATGGCGTTGGTATTAAATGTGCTACCATTACTCCTGACGAACAACGTGTAGAAGAATTTGGCTTAAAACAAATGTGGAAAAGCCCGAACGGTACGATCCGTAATATATTAGATGGAACAGTTTTCCGCGAACCTATTGTTTGTAAAAATGTTCCTCGTTTAGTTCCAAATTGGACTGCTCCAATTTGTATTGGCCGTCATGCTTTTGGTGATCAATACCGCGCTACCGATTTTGTAACAAAAGGAAAAGGAAAATTAACCATTACTTTTACTCCAGAAGATGGCTCTGATGCTCAAAATTTTGAAGTATATAATTTCAAAAGTGATGGTGTTGCTTTAGCAATGTATAATACCGATGAAAGTATCCGTGGTTTTGCGCATTCATGTTTTAATCAAGCATTGACAAAAAAATGGCCTTTATATTTATCAACTAAAAATACCATTTTGAAAAAATATGATGGTAGGTTTAAAGATATTTTTGAAGAAATTTACCAAGCAGATTACAAAGCTAAATTTGTAGCAGCTGGAATCGTTTACGAACATCGTTTAATTGATGACATGGTGGCTTCGGCTTTAAAATGGAACGGAAATTTTGTTTGGGCTTGTAAAAACTATGATGGCGATGTGCAATCTGACACCGTAGCACAAGGTTTTGGTTCATTGGGTTTAATGACTTCTGTGTTAATTACTCCTGATGGAAAAGTAATGGAAGCAGAAGCCGCTCACGGAACGGTTACTCGCCATTACCGCGATCACCAAGCTGGTAAACCAACTTCTACTAACCCAATTGCAAGTATTTTTGCTTGGACGCGTGGATTGGAGTTTAGAGGTAAATTAGACAACAACCAAGAGCTTATTAATTTCTGTCACGCGTTAGAAGCTGTTTGTATTGAAACAGTAGAAAGCGGTAAAATGACCAAAGATTTAGCAGTTTGTATTCATGGAAATAAAGTGACTTTAGGCGAACATTACCTAAACACACAAGATTTTTTAGATGCAATTGATACTAATTTAAAAGCTAAATTAGCTTAAATATTGTCTGCAAGAAAACTACAATTTCATCGTTATGCTCACTATAAAAATGGTCATTTAGGATACTTCGACTACGCTCAGTACAAGTTGTAAACTCCCATATTTTCTAGTATTACAAGCCTCGAACTTGAAATTTTCTTATCAGACATTTATCTCAATAATTACCAAATATTTTTTACACCAAAAAGCCTCGAAATTTCGGGGCTTTTTGGTGACATCATTTTTTTAGAATTTTTTTAGAATTTTCATAAATTAATTTTCAAATATTTAATTAAACATTTCGTTTATGTTTTAAAAAATGGAATAATATTTGAATAAAAGAAATTTTACTAAAATATAAATTGAAAGAAAAAACACATGAAAAAGTACACATTAATTTTCGCAGTAGCATGCCTTGGAGGTTTGTCTGCAATTGGGTTAAGCAAGTTATTTGGAAGTAAACAAAACGCCACAGAATTTACTCAAAATTACTTAGCAAGGTATGCAAGTTTGTCAGCCTCAGCCGACAGACCTGATTTTGTGGCAGTAGCCGAATTAGTAACGCCTACAGTAGTTCATATTTTAACGGTTGTTGATCAACCCCAAACACGCAACGACCAACCACAAGAAATAAATCCATTTGATTTTTTTGGAGGAAGAGGTTTCAGCATGCCACAACAAGGACCCAGAACCGGAAGTGGTAGCGGTGTAATTATTTCAGAAAATGGATTAATAGTTACCAATAACCATGTAATAGATGGTGCCACTAAAATAAAAGTAATTTTAAACGATAAGCGTGAATATGATGCTGAATTGTTAGGAAAAGATGTAAATACTGATTTAGCCTTGTTAAGAATTTCGGAAAGTAATTTGCCATTTGCGGTTATTGGAAATAGTGATGAAGTAAAAGTTGGGCAATGGGTTTTAGCCGTTGGCAATCCATTTAATTTAACCTCAACTGTTACCGCTGGAATTATCAGTGCCAAAGGTAGAAACTTGAATATAAATAGAGGCAATGGACAACAATATCCTATTGAATCATTTATACAAACAGATGCGGCAGTAAATCCAGGAAATAGTGGTGGAGCATTGGTTAATCAAGATGGTAAATTGGTAGGAATTAATACCGCCATTGCCAGTGAAACTGGTCAGTATGCAGGTTATGCTTTTGCCATTCCTAGTAATTTAATGCAAAAAGTAATCAATGATTTACAAAAATATGGAACGGTACAACGTGGTGTTTTAGGTGTTGAAATTTCGGATGTAGATGGTGAACTTGCCGATAAATTAGGTTTGAAAGAAGTAAAAGGAGTTTATGTAAGAAATGTAAAAGAAAACAGTGCAGCTGAAGAAGCAGGTTTAAAATCGGATGATGTGATTGTTTCGGCCGATGGCGTAGATACCAAAACTACTCCTGAATTACAAGAAATGATTGGTAAGAAAAATCCAGGCGATATTGTAAAAGTAAAAGTAATAAGAGAAGGAAAAGAAAAGTTTTTTGATGTAAAATTAAAAGGCTTAGACGGAAAAACTACTTTAAAAATTGCGGAGAAAACGGAAGTAAACAAAGCTTTAGATACCGATTTTGAAACGCTTTCCCGCGATGAAAGATTGAAATTAAAAATTGCCAGTGGTATTAAAGTAAAAAACTTTGGGTCTAAAAGTATTTTAAGAGCTGCAGGAGTTCCAATTGGTTTTGTAATCACAAGCATTGATAAAAAAGCAGTGGCAACTGTAAACGATGTAAAAACTGCTTTTGAAGGTAAAAAAGGTGCAGTTTTAGTGGAAGGAATAAAAGCCGATGGCACACAAGATTATTATGCTGTAAAAATAGCGAGTAAGTAAACTCAATAATTTTAATAAGCCGACTGTATGAAAATGCAGTCGGCTTTTTTTGTAAAATTAAATTGGGCTTTGTTAGTTACCCGTCTGACGCCTTAGCAACGCAAAGGCTTTTTAAGCGTCTGACGGGGTGTTATTGCCAAAAAGTTTTTAAAAAATCTTCTTGTTTTTCATAATACTTATTCAAAATCCGATCTTTTTCTATTAAAATATTTTTGTAATCTTGTTTTGATGCCAACATTTCATTCAATCTAAAATTTAGCAAATCGGTATAATAAACGGTTAAATCACTTAAAACAGTTAGTATTTGTTCGTTTTTATTTTCGCTTATTTCTAATTTATTATACCACGAACAATAATGATAAAAAAGTGGTATCGACCTAAAATTAAATTGATTGTTATAAATAGAATAAGTAAAATAAATTACAAAATAATATTCTGCTACTGGTATTTTTCCTTTTCTAAGTGTAAGAATGTTTAAAGGGTTCTCTGGTTTGTAAAAATTTGTTAACTGTATTTTCGAATTATTTTTGCAATAGGTATATATGTTACTTAAGTAATTTAAAGTATCAGTATTTGTTAAAAGTGGATTTCCAAATAAATTCAAAGATTCTAATATGGCTAAATCTTGGCTTTGTTTGTCGGTGTTTTTTAAATAATTATTTACATTTTTCCAGTACAAAGGTTCATAAAGAATTTTATCTATCTTTTCTCTGTCTGTTAAATTAGTTTCTTGTTTTTCAATGAATGGGTTTGAATTTATTTCGTAGTTAACAATGCTAATATTTGTAGTTAGTACATTGGTTTTTTCAAAGTTTTTAAGCGTATAATTTATCTTAATATTTAACTGTTCAGGAAAAGAAATTTTACTATTAAACTCATTGAATATTTCTGTAATCGAAATGCTATCAATAATACACAAGCTTTTATCGTTAATGGCTAGTAGCGTTGATTTCTGGGGCTCGAATATGGTTAGTTTTATCTTTTTTATATTCAATGTTTTTTGTCCAATCCAAATTGAACAGTTGAATATTTTTCGTTTAAATTTTTCGTTTGGAACAATACTGTATTCAACTATTTTCTCAGTGCCATTAAATGTACTTGAAATTACTTTTTTGGTTACATATTTCAATTCATTGAAATCATATAATGGAACAATTGGGAATATAGAACTTGTGCTATTGTCAATGTTTAACAAATCAAAATTTAGCAATAAATTAGATAAATCTAAACTAGAGATGAATCCTTGATTCAGTAAAGAATCAAAAAAAGCAAACCGACCATTTTCAATACTTAAATTTTTAAAAGTATTTGGTTTTACTATTGATGAATAAAAGCCTTCAATGGCTTCATAAATTTGATTTTGATTGGAAGAATACAACCTGTAAAACGATTTTACATTCAAAGAATTTGATTTGTTCTGTTTTAGTTTTTCAATAAAATCGGTAAATAAAGTATTATAATTTATATCTTTTATTACGACTTCGTTCAGTTCATTTTCCGATTTTTCAATTAATATTTTAGTATGTTTAAAGCCATAAATGTTGATAATTTTACTTTTATATCCTATACATTTTATCAATAATTGAACATTTAAAGTATCGTTACTACTATACTTAAACTCGCCTAATTCATTGGTAAAAGCTACTACTTTGTGGTTTAAATTGTTTGTGATGGTTGCATAACCAATGGGCTCTAAATTTACTAAATCTAACACCACTCCTTCTATGCTATGCTGCGCATACAAATTCATAAAAAACAAAATTTGAAGGGTAAAAAGAAGGAGTTTTTTCATTAATAGAACAATGCTTATTTACATTTTTATATATTTAATTAAATTCAGTTGCTTTTGATTTTGTAAATAACTTTCAAATTTAACAAAAAGAGTATTTTCGTTGAGCTCAACAATTGAGTATTGTAAAGTATCATTAGGTAATATAGTTGTAAAATGATTATTATCTTCAACAATATATATACCTTTATATTCTTGAACATCAAATTTTGAACAAAAAAGTGTTCCTTCATTAAACACAACAGTATCATTATTTTTAAAGGTTATGTAATCATCTTTGTCACATAATGCGTATTCAGCATAAATATTAGTTAATGTGTCTGAACTATTTGGATCTTTCAAACCAGGTGTCATCATATATGAACTCATTATCCAATTGTTAGACATTAGTAATTCTTTTGTTGTCTTTTGAATTATTGTTTCTTTATCTTTAGCGCAAGAAACATAGAAAAAGGCAAGTATTATTAATTTTGTTATCAGTTTATTTCTCATCTGTTAAATTGGTTTTATATCTTTTATTATTATTAAATTTTTTGCTTTAGGAACTATATAAAATAGATTATTTGAAAAAAATTGAGGAGCAGATTTCAGTAATTTTATGTCTTTATAAATTTCAAATTTATTTATCATTTTATCGGTTAATATATTGTATGATATATATTTATAAGAACTATCTTCAAAAACTAAAAGTTCAACTATATTATGATTTATTTTCATATCCACAATTATAAATCTAATTTCATCGTCAAATCCATTTGTCTTGCTTAAAATGATTTTATTAAAAGGTATTTTCAATTCTTTTGACTTTTTTGTTTTATAATTAATCAATTCATTTGTAATTTTATTTATTAAATAGTCACCATTTAGTTTATATTCTGAATAATTATTCCCTAATTCTAATTCATTATGAATTTTGGGTATATTAATGCAATTATTAGTATCCAAATATAACATATCATCTAATTTACATTTACAAATCCACTTATGATTATTGTCTTTGAGTATGATTTTATTTTTCAGAACGTTTACGTATAAATAGTTTTCTAACACACTAAATTCAAATTGAGAAAAACTATATTCATTATTTAATAATTTTGTTGATAATGGATAAATTATAGGACTCACTGCTCCTTTGTTGTATACCAATAATGCAATTATTGGTAAAATTACAGTGTCTAATCGTGAATCTATCATTGTATCTTTTAAATACTCAGAATATACCATTAGGTATAAACTTTTATCACCCACAAAAAAACTACTTATTTTAAAGGGTAGTTTTTGATTCACAGACTTAAAATAATTCTCAGCAATAGATAAATTTTCAGTACTTCCATTAAAACTTTTTTTGTAAATATCTACCAGAAGTTGCTCGTTTAAACTTAAACCAAAAGAAGTTGAATTTACTAAATTTGTTACAATTAAATTGTTTTTTTGAGGGTTTAACAAATACAAAAGATTATTTTTGATAATACTTTTAAATCTAATATCTGGCTTAAAATCTAATTGAATAGAATCCCCATTTTCAAAACTTAATTCGTTTAAAGTATCAACTCTACTATCAATATTTCTTAATAAACTTCCTAATATTTTATTGTTATTTTTAAAAGCAGTAAAATAATTTTGTGAAGTATTTGAGTATAGTTTGTACAAGCTATCTGAAATTAGAACTTTAAAATTTTTAATTTTACTTCCAACAATCTCTTCCATGATATAAAGAGAATCCTCAACCATTGTTGAGCTAAGTAAAAACGTAATTTTATATTTATTTGAAATATTATTTAGAGAATACAAATATCCATTACATTTTACACAATCATTTAAATTTACAGCTACTTTTATTTCAAAATTGCTTGACTTAGCAATAGTGAAATAAAGTAAATAAAAAACTAAAATAAATATTTTATTTTTCATAATAATTGGAAACAAGTAATTAGTACTTGTTTCCATTTTTTAATTAGTTAGTAGTTGCTTCAATTTCATCTTTAGCTTCATCATTATCTGCCGATTTGATGACATTTAAAACAACCCAATCACCTGGAAAACCATAAATTACAATATGACTACCAGATTTACTAGAACCAGTGTAACATATTCCCGCTCCAGGGCAGTTAAATGTAATTGATGTAATTCCATCGCCTGCAATTAAAGTTGCTTGCCCTTGGTGAATTATAGCTTTTGATTCAATTGTACTTAGTCCTAAAGCGGCTGTAAATACTAAACTATATATTATTTTTTTCATTTTTATTATTCTTTAAACGTTTTTGATTTATTACTTTGAATGCAATTAATATTTTAATTAATACCTTTTAGTCATATTTTGATAATTTAAAACAAGGCGTATAAAATCCTTTTGTCCGTTTATGCTTAATATTCTCCAAGAACATTTATTGCAATTATTTTTTTTCAGCTACTTTCGCAGCTAGATAGGGTGTAGTTTTATTAGCATAGGTTTACACTTTTATTCCCGATTTTATCGGGATAAAGCTTGTGGGTGTTCACGCACCTGCAAGTTTTTTTTGTTTACTTTACATTTATTTTTTCCAAAAGTAAAGTATCGGTTTTTATTTTTTATGGTACTAAATAATCAATTTTAAACATGGTACTTTGTAACCATATATGGTCATAAAGTACCAGGAGATTTTAGTTACTAAAAAAACTTAGCATATGATTATAAATAGATTATAAAAAATGCCTATGGAAGTAATAATTTTTACTTTACCCTTACTAAACTTCCTCATATTATTGAAAACACTTAAAATAAAAAAAAATATGAATTACACAGGAAATGAAGATCATGCTATTTCATTAGCAGATGCTGCTGAACTAACAGCCCGTTATCGCGCTCAATTTAGCGCAGAAACATTTTACATTAAAGGAGAGTATTTTGGAAAAAATGCACTTAATTCGTTGCTTAAACAAGCTGGTTGTGTAGGTGCCCGCATGTACTATGGTTTAAAAGCCGACCAAACCCAATGTTTGGTAATAGTAGGTGTAGATTCAAACGGCAATGACATGACCACTGGTGAAATTATGGAAATGGGATTACCCTGCCCAACCCGTTGTTCAGCTGATAACGCTTTAAATTGCTAATCTTTTTTGACATATTACTCAATTTAGCATGCCTATCCTCCTTTTTATTGGGGATAGGTAAGTTTAATTGTTTTTCAAATCAAACTAAAGTATTTTTTTATTTTATATTGTTTACATTAATTAATCAAATAGCAATTGATTATTGTTTTATCATTAAAACTAATAACATAATTTTCTTTAATTTATACCTTACTTTATGTTTTTTTTACAGTAGTTATGTTTTTACTAAACATATTGTAAATAATATTTTCATCATTATTTTTTTATTTCTTACGATGGCATGGTTATTTTATACAAAAGGTATATATGCATTTAATATTTATGTATTTATTCTTTGTTCCCTATTTACATGTGTTACCAACAGTATTCTAATTTTAAAATTAGTAAAAAAAGACGATTTATTGTTTAACAATCCACAGTTTTATATCAGCTCAGGATTACTCATTTTTATGTTTTCCATGTCGGCACCATTGCTTTTAATGAATTATATTACAAGCTCTCATTTTAAAATATTAGCTAATTTCTATTCAGTATTTAGTTCAATTGTTACCGTTATAGTTAACCTATTTTACATCAAAGCCTTTTTATGCAGCAAGAAACAGATATCTTAATCATGATGTTAGTTACCTCGGCCATGATGTTATTATTATCGGGCTTTTTTGTGTATGTGGTAATAGTATATCAAGGAAGATCCCGTAATAAACAATTGGAAATATTTAATGCCACCATGGAAGCCCAAGATGCAGAACAAGGCCGCATAGCTCGCGATTTACACGATCATTTAGGGCCAACTTTATCTATTATTAAAATGCAAATGGATGCCATTAGCAATGATGGATTAAATGAAATGGATGTACAAATGAAACATGATATAACCAGACAAATGGAACATGCCATCAACGATTTACGGAGTATAGCCCATAACTTGATTCCTAAAACATTTTCCGAGTATGGTTTTATTAAATCGCTAGACTATTATATTTTACGCATTAAGGAATTTAACAATATACATATTACCCACTCCTTACCAAATTGGGATACCCCCATAGAGCACAATTTTGAAATTACTTTATTCAGAATTTTACAGGAACTATTTCAAAACACCTTGAAACACGCCAAAGCACAGCACATACATTTAAATATTTACATTGAAAACAAGGTGCTTACATTACATTATACCGATGACGGAGTGGGTATGAATGAAAATAGTGATATTAGCAAAGGAATTGGTCTTAATAATATGGCCAATAGAACAACGCTGCTTCATGGCAATATGAAATTAAACAAACAATTGACAAGCGGATTTGAAATCGTATTTACTTTTAAACTAACCCCTCATTATGTCAAATAATAAACCTTGGGCACTCATAGTTGACGACCACCCTATGTATAGTGCAGGATTAAAAAATGCACTTTCCAAAACCTATAAATTTGATAAAATAGAAGAAGCATCAAACGGAAAAGCTGCCGTTGATATGATAAAGATTAATCCTAAAATTGATGTAATTTTTATGGATATAGACATGCCCATCATGAATGGCGTTGAAGCTTCTAAATTAATATTGGAGTATAATCCTCAAATAAAAATAATAGTTACCACCATGTTTAGTGAGCCTAAGTATATTAAACAAATGGTGCAACTAAATGTAATTGGATATTTACTTAAAGACAGCAACTTAGGCGAAATTACCAAGGCCCTAGATATGGTGCTAGATAACCAACAATATTACAGCCCTAAAGTACAAGCACTGATATTAGATGCTTACAAAGAAATTGATAAAAGAAAAAAACCAAACACTACGCAAGGTGAAATAACCAACAGCCAAAAACAGGTGTTAGCATTACTATGCCAACAACATTCTAATATTGAAATAGCTAAAAATCTAGATATTTCGGAATTAACCGTTAAACGACACAGGCAAGATTTATTAGAAAGGACAGGCTCAAAAAACCTTGCAGGATTGATTATTTATGCCATTGAAAACAATATATATTCCGTTAAAAAAACATTGTAGATTTTATTTCGGTTAACATAAATAACTGTAGTCCGATAGCTATTGGACCCTTTGCTATGGTTTGGCTTCAGACTACGCATAGTAATAAAAACAAAGGGTCCTCACAAATTCGTGAAAACCCTTTTTATAAAAAAACAATTTAACAATCTAATTTTTTAATAATTTAATTGTTTCAGTTAAACCGTTTGTGTCCGTTATAGTAATAAAATATAAACCAGTTTTTAGTTCTGAAAGTTCAATATCATTTAGGTCTAAGTTTTCAGATTTATAAACTATTTGTCCTTGTAAATTTAAAATAGAAATAGCGTTTAGTTTACTTTGAGTTCCATTATTAATATTTATTTTGTCGGTAAACGGATTTGGGTAAATTGAAAATAAAACTTTGTTGTTGAATTGTTCCTTAACTGATGTTGTTAAAGTTGACAAATCAATATTTACAACACTGTTGTCCGTTGAAACCGTTAAATTTATTGTAGAATAAGGGATTCCATTTACAATGGGCTGTATTAAATAATTTCCTGCTTCAATTTTATCTAAACTATATTCACCATTGAAATTATTTGATACAGAATGTCTAAATACCTTCGACTTGTTTATGTTGTATAAGAGCAAAGAGGTGTTACCAATAAAATTAGTTCCATTAGATACTTTTCCGGTAAGTTTTAACAAGCCACTTAGCATTGATGGTTCTTTCAAGTCAATGTTAATATTTGTCAAATTTGATGTTGGAATAATTTTAAGCGCACTATCTATTTTTTCAGAATTACCATAATAAGTAGGAATTACATTACTAGAATTTAGTATGCATGTGTCACAAATTATAGGTTGAGCCCAAATAATGAAAGTGTCATTAGTTAAGTTATTAAATGAATAATTGCCTATTCCATTTATTTGTGCGAATCTAACAGAAACCAAATTACTGTCATTTCTTTTTAATAAATGAACATTGCCTTTATTGATATTTGTACCTCTCCATTTCACATTTCCTGATAAGTTAAAAATATTACTGGCTGAAACAGATATTGTTGAAATGCTTTGAATAGTATCTTGTTTAAGATTCCATCTTGTTGGATTAATCAAGTCTCTAACAAAATGATTTAATTTAAGTATAACTTGATAATTACCTCCAGTAAAAAATTCATAAGATGCACTATCAAATTTTTCAAATAAGATATTTCCGCCTCCCTGAAAATACCAATTTGCAGTAAAGCTATCATTTGATGTTTTGGTAAAAGTGGATGTATTAATCGTTGTTACTTTTTTACTAACTATATTGTAAGTAAAACTAGCTGTTTGTGAGTTGGCGGAATTGAATCCTAAAAATAATACTGAAAATAAAATAATTTGTGTTTTCATGTTTATAATTTATTAATAATTTTCGAATCTATAATTTGACCATTGGTAACTAGACCTACATAGTAGTTGCCATTTGCTAAGTTACTTACATTTATGCTTTGAGTATTTAAACCTATTGCAACGTTACAATTATTATATGATAAAGTATTACCATTTAAATCAAATATGATAATATTACAAGAAATAATATTTTGTTTGATTTCATACGCTACATTAATGTTGTTGGTAGTTGGGTTAGGTGAAATGTTAGTTATTGAACCTACAACTAAATTAGTAGTATTTTGGTTTAATTTTGATTGTGCATTTGATATTGCAAGTTGATTTTTTAAATTGTCTAAATCTCTTTGTTGATCTTTAATTGATTGAATTAAAACAGGAATTAGAGTAATATAATTTACATTGTGATAACCAGCTGCGTCAATTTTTACTGCTTCAGGTAAAATTTCTTTGAGTTCTTGTGCTATTACACCATATTGTTTATTTGTTGGAAACTCATATCTCTCTCTATTACCTAGGCTGTCTTTTCGTTCGGTCTTATAAATATCTTGTTTGTAGTTGTATGTATATATATTAATTTTTTTAATTAAATCTATTCCGTTATCAATCATTTTTATATCTTTTTTGAATCTGCTATCAGAAGGTAAGTATGCACCTGTGCATATAATGTTACCATTAACAGAAAGCTTTTCAGAAGGGAAAACTGTATTTATTCCCACATTATCAGTATTAGAATTAATTACCATTGCTGCATTAGCAGTTGCTATATTGTAGAAGGCAAAATTACCTGGATCACCGAGATTAAAATTAAGAAATCCAGAAGTGTATAAGCCCCAACTCTTACCACTTGGAATATTTTCCATATAAATCTGTGCTCCTGTAGGTCCATTCTGAATAATGTTGATACCGTCATTTTGTTCGCTACTAGATACTGTGAATTTTAGAAATGGGTTTGAAGTTCCAAGACCTAATTTGCCATTATTAAGTAATGTCATATATTCAAAAAAACCTAAGTTTGGATTTCCTGATATAGGAATTTGATTATTGCGAAAAGCAAATATTAGTCTGTTAGCACTATTTTGTTCACTAGAACCGTCTTGCCACGAAATCACAGCGTCTTTTATGTCACCTGTAACTCTTTCTCTAAGTCCTAAGTTAACTGCATTAAAGTCCCACTGAGTTCTGAATCCAGTGAATTTGGCTCCAGTAGGAGGATTATTAATTCTGTCTCCAATAGAGTTCCACCTACTTTTCAGGGTAAAAGGACCAACAGAACCTGATTCAACTTGAGTAATAACATCGTCAAAAACTTCAAGCCTGCCTACGGGATTTGAAGTACCAAGGCCAACTTTTCCAGTTCTACTAATAATGTCAGTAGTGTTGTTGTTTCCAGACCATTGTTGTGCTGATACTGAAATGTGAATTAATGTGATTGCTGAAAGTGTCAGCATTATTTTTAATTTTTTCATGATGTTTGTTTTGGTTGATTTTATTTTTTTTATTTATTTTATTGAGGCTTTTACTTTCTATGATTATCAAAGCGCAAACAACCGAACAATGCACACAGCATTGCATACATTTATTTTTTAGCTACTTTCGCAGCTAGATAGGGTGTAGTTTTATTAGCATAGGATACATACTATTTTATTTTATAAGCTTGTAGGTGTTCTAGCACCTGCAAGTTTTTTTTGTTAATTTTACATATAATTTTCAAAAGTAAAGTATCGGTTTTTATTTTTTATGGTACTAAATAACCAATTTTAACATGGTACTTTGTGACCATATATGGTCATAAAGTATCATGTTGTTTTTAAGTTAAGGGTATAAAAAAACCTAACTGTGGGTTAGGTTTTAAAGGGGGTATTCAAAGTTTGTAGTTTAAATTATCAACCCATTACTGTTACTTTTTTAGTAAGCTATTTGTCTGAACTATGATTTTTTTGATTTTACTAATTAAAAGATATTTTTAAATCAAACTAATCATGTTCATCATACCATTCATAGTTCAGACATTTTTCACCTACTCTTTTTAATAGATTTTGCTTGTTTAGTTTTACCCGTCTGACGCCTTGGCAAAGCAATGGCTTTTTAAGCGTCTGACGGGTGTTATAAATAAAACTCACTTGTTATATTTTTATAAGCTTCCGTTTGTGAATTATCATCATTGTAAACAATAAATTCTGCTGTGATTTTATCTTCTTGTAGCAGCGAAAACTCCATGATCATTCTATTAGGTTCCTTACTTGGTTTTGGTTTAATAAAGATTTCTTTATTTAAAAACAATCCTTTTTGAATGGCTAATTCTTTAAAAGTGATTGCTTCCGCAATGGGTAAAATCAATGTGAATTTTCCGGTTTCACTTAATAATTTTATCACTGAATGAATTAATTCCTCAAACGACAAATCATTGTCGTGCCTAGCTTTTGCGCGTTGGATATTGGCTATATTGAAATTGTTTTTACCTATAAAATAGGGGGGATTGCTAATGATTAAATCATACTTATTATTTGGAGCAAAATTTTGCAAAGCACAGCAATGCGCTTGAATTTGATTACTAAATTTTGAGGAGGAAAAATTGTTTTTTGCTTGCATAAAAGCTTGCTCATCTATTTCAATGGCATCTATTTGAAGTTCATTGTTTCGTTGCGCAAGCATTAGTGATAAAATGCCTGTTCCTGTTCCAATGTCCAAACAATTTACAGCATTATTGATTGTAACTAAACAACCCAACAAAACACTGTCGGTGCCCACTTTCATGGCACATTGATCCTGATTGACTAAAAACTGTTTGAACTGAAAATAGTTATTTGCCATTTAAAAACTTTTACCAATTACCAATGTTTTTTTCAATGAGTCAGTAGTTCCATCCGTATTGAAATATTCAAAATTTACTACATAAATTCCAACGGGTAAGGATTGGTTTTTATCACTTAATCCGTTCCAACTTACTATTCCCTCCGTTCCCAATGGCGCATTATTTAAAAGCATTTTTACTAAATTTCCATTGCTGTTATAAATATTCAAATTAGCGGTATAATTATTTTTATTGAATTGATAAGTAAAGTTCACCAAATCGTTTACACCATCGTTATTTGGAGTAAAAACTTCAGGTTCAATGCTTAAAAATTCAGCATTGTTATTGGATTTTAAGTACTGCGAATTTTTATAAGTTGGCGTAGCAAAATTACTGGTACTTGCAGCCGATGTCCAATTACTTCTATCGTTCGTTTTTCTATTAAAATCAATGCGTTCCAAGCTTACACCTTCCTTGTTATCAATTAAAGTAAAATGCATTTTATCATCATATTTTAGTTCATCAAAAATGGTTTCAGGTTTTGAAAATAAAACCAATGTTCCTTCATCATCGTTCATGCTTGGTAAAGTTTTTACAGGTATAAAATTATTGTTATTTTGAACAAAATATTGTTGTTTGATGATTTCTGGATTGGTGGTAACTACATAATAATTTTGGGGTAAAAGCATGTACCCTGAATCTGCCAAAGGATAAAAATTATCGATTAAGTTTCCAGCATTTCTATTGCCTATCCATAAATTTTTGATGTCAATAAATTGATTGGTTTTGTTGTAAATTTCTACAAAATCAACGCCATCAGTTCTTGGATTGAATAGTATTTCATTGATAGCAATATCGTTGGTATCAGTGGGTTTTGTTAATCCAAATTCAAAGTTATTCTCCGCATTAATTGTATTTCCTGCACAATCATTTACAGCATTTATCTTTACAGCATAAACTTGATTTTGTTTCAAACTATCATTTAATTTCAAACGCAGTGTAGTTAAAAAATCATCCTTAAAATCAAATACAAATGAACCACTTAAACTAGGATTGAATGTGAAATTATTGATTTTACATGCGCTCAAACTATCTAATGTTTCATTGAAATATAATTCAACTGTATTTTTATTAACAGGATAAATTCTATCAAGCATCGGTAAAGCAAGATCTTCGTTCGTTCCTTTTACAGAATTTTGTTTTCCAATAGTTCCCCCATTTGTACTTTTACTGGCAGACCAATTACTGGCAGTTCCGCAAGGGTTTTTAGTGTCTATCATTTCTAAACTCCAACCACCATCGGCTTTAACATTGTTATGATACCAAGTTTGTTTGTATGCTATTTGATGAATGACATGGTTGTTTTGGTTGAGTAAAACTATTTCATCATCTAAACTTAAAGTTGGAAAATTAGTAACTGAAATTACATTATTAATACCTGAAAATAAGGGTAATTTACTGTCATCACAAATTACTAAAAAACTATCAGGATACAATTGTATATTTTTAATGGAAGTAATGGTTGAACCACTTTTAATTTTGAAATTATTTAAGGAAATAATATTTTTAGAACGGTTATAAACTTCCATGTATTCGGCATCGGGCAATGCCATATTTGGTTTTGGATTAGGAGAAACTTCAGTGATTATGATATCATTTTGTAGCGCAACTTGAATAGGAATATAAGTAAAATTTACACTTGAATTATCAGCTATTTTATTCATGGAACAATCAAAAGCTGAATCAATTTGAAGGGTGTAATTTTGCCTATCCACCAAAGCATTATTGAATAGAATAAATAATGAATCATTTCTAACACCTGAAATGGTTTTTGATAAAATGGTATTTCCGTTGATGCTTAATTTGATGTTTTGAAATGAATTCAAATCCATTTTTTCATTGAATACCATGACTAAGTTTTTATCGTTTGTATAATAAAAGTTTTTCACCAAAGGCCTTGTATTATCAGGATTCATGTTGTTGGAAAAATTTACATTTCCCGGTGTACCACCAACGGTGCTTCCAGCACTTATCCAGTTATCAACTCCTTTGCATAATACATAAGGGTTTATGAGTTCTAAACTATAGCCTCCATTGGCTTTTACGGATGATTGATACCATGTTAAATCGTACTTGATTTGATTGATAATTTCTCCCTTCGTGTTTACTAATTGAACCAAATCTGCATCATTATTCAAAGTAACTAAAAAGGGAACGGCTAAAGTTTTACCATAATTTTTAAATAAACTTTCATTGGTAGGATTGCTAATAATTAAATACTCTTTGGGCTGAATGATATAATTGGGAATGCTTGCAAAACCTGTTAAATCAAATATTTTCCAATTACTGATGTCAATTGGGTAATTGGTTCGGTTATAAAGTTCAATGAATTCAGCATCTGGTAATCCATTACTCGGTGATGGATCGGGCATTATTTCATTGATTACAATATCGTCAATACTTGGTTTGTAAAACCAAAAAGAGACATTGGTATCAGGCATCACATTATTGGCCAAATCGCTTATGTTTTTAACAGTTAAAATATAATTATTTGTGGAAATAAATGAATTTTCAAAGCTCACTAAAATACTTTTATTATCACTGCTAAGCTCAGTATTTATAATAACTGGAAAGGAATAATTTAATTCAAAATTACTTATATTATTGGCAGTATTGATGTCTAATTTTTCATTGAAATTTATTTGTATCACACTGTCATTTTTGAATGAATAATTTTCAATTTTTGGAGAATTTAAATCAATAATAGGTTCGCCTATGTATAAATTATCAAAATAAAAATTTGAAATATTTGTTGAAGTAAAGCGGGCAAATATTCCGGTGTATTCAGTGGATTTAAAAGTGGTGTCAAATACATTTCCCTCTAATACAAAATTTCCATTAGCAGCAGTATCGCTGTATAAAATCCAATTACCTAAGCTGTCTCTATTTACTTTTATAGCTATGTTATTATTTGTTTTTGAAACTGTTCCTGGTCTTCCTGCAATGATTCGAGTACGTATAGCTCCTTCTTGTTTGTATAAGCTTATAGAATCAGTATTTCCGGTGCTTCCTCCAAATTGAATATAGTATGCATTCAGGTTTCCTTTTAAATTTATTTGGTCAGCGGCAAGGTAAAATCTGCAAAAATTTTGTGTACTCGGACTGAAATTTAACTGAATAGAAAAACGCCATTCAGTATTTTTTTGAAAATTAGTTCGTGTACTTAAGCAAATATCTTTGGCAGTTCCTGAAGTTCCTTTGCTTTGCAATTGGTAATTGCTATTAATTTGCCAAAGGCTGTCATCGCCTTCCCAAGTTGGGTTGGCACTAAAATTTCCATCAGAAAAATCATCAAAAACTTGTGCTTTTAATTGAATGTTTGCCCATAAAAAAAACAAACCTAAAGTGATTATTTTTTTCATTTTTTTATTCATTTAACCAAATACAAATTCCATTGGCTCTAATTGGATTTCCAATCAATGTTTTTTGACTGATACCATCCAAGTTAATTTCATTGCTATTTGCAATCAATTTCCACCTGCCTTTTAAGTTCATTTTACGCGCATCAAAACTATTTGGTTTGTTGTCGTTATTGATTAATACCAATATTTTATTTCCAATCATGTATCCAAGCATTGCTTTGTTTTCAGGTAAAATAAATTGTATAAACTCACTCGTATAAGCACTTGGCGTAACAAATCGTTTGCTTAAACTTTCTAAATTATTGGTATTTTTTGCAGGCAATGCATCAATTAGCGGTTGTAAAATTTGCGTTCTTAACAGCATTAAACCTTGCCAATAAGCAAGCATATTTTTAAAATTACTATTTTGATATGGAATTTCTTTTGAATTAGATTTTACGTTATTTTCTTCAGCATTTTTTCCAATATTTTCCCAAACAAATTGGTTGGCAGCTCTCATATTATAAGTATCGCGTTTACCATGAAAATATATTTTACCACTAGGAATTTCCTTTACAATTTCTTTTAATGGTGCAAGGCCTTTGCTGCGCATAAACTCGCTTCCACCATGCATAACTATTGGTCCTGGAGTTGTAAATAAAAGTGTTGCAGCTATTTTATAATTGTATTCATCTACCCCAAAACGGCCATCAAAATTAGTGGTCCCAAACTGATCAGCTAATGCAAAATTATCGTGAATATCTAAGTAATTAATGGCACTATTTATATTTTTTTGTGGAGGAAAAGTGCAGCTCAATCCTTTAAGCACATTTTCTCTCTCCTCAAAATTTCCACCTGCCCAACCTCTGTGTTTTTTCTTGTCGGATAATTCAAAAACAGGACCTTTATATGCATTCCTGGTATCATCGTTAAAGTAACAAATAGGAGCTGAATCTTTGTACCAATGCCAATTTGGATTTTTGTTATATTCTGGATCGTTGCTATCAATCCAAGGTTCACCATATATAATGATATCGGCTGGTAAAGCAGCTTTAATTGCTAATAATGTTTCCTTGTCTGTTTGTCCGGCCAAATCAATTCTAAAGCCATCTACGCCAAATTCTTCAATAAAATGTTTGCATTGATCAATGATCCAACGTTGTGTCATGTAACGATTTTCGCTTTTGGTTTCGTTGCCATATTCTCCAATATGTTCTAAGTTTTTAGTTCGGTAATAATATTGTTTATCAAAAGCATTGAAGTGATATAAATAATTTTTTGCATCCAGGTTATCGGCAGTATGGTTAAAAACAAAATCAACGATTACAGCAATATTTTTGTCATGAAATTTTTGAATCACATCTCTAAATTGTTTGCGTTCATCGCCCGGCATGGTTCCTTTTTGTCGGTATCTGCTTTCAATGGCAAAGCTATGAGAAGTGCGGTAACCCCAGTCGTAAGTTTCGTTGGCTATACCTTGCTCTATCATGTATTTATCTTTACTAAAAGCCTTCTTCCATTCATCTTTTGGCCAATTAAGCATTTCCTGAACTGGCATTAAATGCACGGTATTTATTCCCAAATTAACCAAATGATCGAAACCAATGGCATAACCTTTTGAATTGGTTAAACCCGAAACTCCCATACCTGCAATGGTTCCTTTTAAATCGTTTGAAACAGGTAGCAAATCAGTAAAATCTTGCACATGAACTTCGTAAGAAATTACTTGTTCTAATCGTGGACGTCCGTTAGCCAATGCTGATGCTGGAACTGTTTTTGGTGTTACCATACAAGCTCCAAAACCATCGTCTGTTACTCTTGCATATGGATCACTTATGTGCACAGGATTTGTTTCATAAAAAAGGTTCCCAGGATCTTTAAAACCATGCACCGTATAGTCATACCAAACGCCTTCTAAGTTTTCATTAACTATTGTTTCCCAAACACCTTGATCATCTATTTGCATATCAATAGTATTGTAAGGAGTTTTTGAGTAAAAAATATATTTATCACTTTCGTCAATTGGTTTGTATAAATATAATTTTACCATAGTTGCCCTTGGAGCAAAAACCCTAAAAGTAGTTTGTTTATAGTCTGCCGAAACATTGGCTCCAAGTTCTTTTTCACTTTTTAAATTCTTAAACCAGCCGTCATAAGTACATAAGGTTTTCAATTTAAATTTTGGTATTTCAATATAATAAACCCTGCGTTTATCAATGGCAGTTTTGGTAGAATAAATAACTTTAATGACACCATCTTCTTTCAATTTAATGGTGTAATTATTGGTGTCAAAATCATTGTCTTTTATGTTAAAAGATGTTCCTTCAATTTCTATCTTTTCATTATTGGCATTGGTTAAAATAAAATCGGACTCAGAAAAACTTTCATTTTTGGGTAAACCACTTAATGTTACTTCTATGTTATTGTTATCAATTAAAGTAGCTTTTAATCCGAGTGGTTCAATGCCTTTCATAAAAATTAGGTTTCCACCATCCGTATTGCTTGCGCCAACAGGAGGATCAAGCCATTTTCCTTCATCAATTCTGAACTTAAAAGCCGAACTTGGCTTTATAATTTCAAAATTAGGGTTATAAATTTTTATGTTCCAAATTCCATTACCTTGATTGATTAAAAACCACTTTTTATCGTCCATGTCTTGACTCCAATTTCGGAATGAACCAGTAATAATTACTTTATTTTTAATAGAAATATAATAATCTTTTTCATTAAAAATAAAGGCAGTGGTATCGCCTTTATGCTCGTATCCATTGGGCTGAGCCTTTGTAACAATACTAACAAAAACAATAATTATTAAATAAAAAACACTTTTCATAGTGGCGAAAATCGGTTTTTGTATTGAATAAAAATATATTTGCCCAATAAAAAAATGATTATTACAACTATCAAACATTTGCGTAAGTGGTTTGCCCAGTACCCAACAGCAAAAAAGTTTATAAAATTTGGCATTGTAGGAACCTCAAGTACCATGGTAAGTTTATTGGCTTTTTGGTTGCTTTCATTGCAATTTCCTGCACTTAATTTGCTCACAAAAGCAGCAGGATGGTTCATGGGTTTCTTTGTTGGATTTACCTTAAATAAATTTTGGACTTATGTAGATCAAACAGATGATGGTGAAAAATACTTGATAAAGTATATTGCAGTGTATGCAGTTACTTTTTTTATCTATTTAGGATTTAATGTTTTGTGCGATCATTATTTGTTTCCAAATGTATACATAGCTGGTGTTTTAGATTCGTTAGGATGGTTGCAAAGTGCAGCTTGGACAAACAATAACGGGCCATTGGTATCCAATGTCATTTCTATTTTACTCAATGTAATGCTTAACTTTATTGGTACTAATTTTTTAGTATTTAAAGTTCCCGGTCCTAACGAAATTTTTGAGTAATTAATTGTCTAATCGGTAAATAAAAGGCAATTTAAATTGTACTTTTATGGGTTTGTTATTAAGTAAACATGGATTTGAAAACTTCATTAATCTTAATACCCTAACAGTTTCTTTATCTAAAATGATATGTACACCTTTATTCACTCGAATATCTGTAATAGTTGCATTTTCATCTACAATAAATGATAAATATAATTGACCTTGAATGTTATTTTCTTTTGCAAAAGCTGGATAATTAATTTTTTCAGCTAAAAACTCAAAAATGTTTTTTTCTCCAGTGGAAAGTGTTGGAGCTTTATAATTGATGGTATCGTTATTTTCAAAAAATTCTTTTACTAAACTGTCTTTATAGCAGTCGTTACAAAAAGCATCCGAGTAATTAATATGGAAGTTGTAATCAAAATTAGATTTTTCATATTCTGAAATCCAAATACCAAAAGGCTCTTCGCCTTTAAATGTTGAACTCCTAATGGTTTTGTCGTTATTTAAATCGATCACATCAGAGGTGATTGTTTCATCTAAATTCTTATAAATAATTAACTTGTAATTTGCTTTACTTTCAGCAACTTCTTTATTCAAATATTTATCTTTGAAAAAACGTTCCGTTTTAGTTTGAGCATTTAAAATAAAAGTAAATGCAATGAATGAAAATACAAGAAGGAATAATTTTTTATTTACCATGGAACAATTAAAAGTTTTATTTATAGCTGAACACTTCTCTTATTTTTCTCAATTTGATACCTAAAATGGTCGTCTAGAACCACTAAACTATTATCAAAATGGTTGTTGTTGTTTACTATAATATCTGCTTGGGATAAAAATGGTAAAAGATATTTTTCGTAAGCAGGCATTACGTGATTATGCCATTGATAACGTATATAAGAATCGGGTATATTTCGCTCTGCAGAATCACGTTTTAAACGCCTATTCAATGCAATTGATTCATCGGCTTGAATGAATATTTTTAAATCGAATTGATTGCGAATTGCTTCAGAATAAAAAATAAATAAACCTTCACAAACAATTATTGGAGCGGGTTTAAACGTTAAAAGTGGTCCAACTTGATTTTCGTGTTGAAACAAATATTCGTTTCTGTAAATAGTTTCATTATTATGAAGTTTCTCTAAATCGGCTGCAAAAGCAGCTAAATCAATACATTCAGGCAAATCAAAATTAATATTTCCCTCTGCATCTAATTGGTGTTCGTAGGAAAGTTTGTAGTAATTGTCTTGGCTAATTACACAAAGTTCATCAGTAGAAAAAAGTTTTTTTAGGGAATTCAAAAAATGTGTTTTTCCCATGGCACTTCCTCCAGTAATACCAACTAAATAAGGTTTTTGAATATGCATGTTTTTTTTAATTGCGAAGTGCGGAATACGGAGTGCGAAATAATTTAATTCTGTTAAAAACTTCTATTTTTTTGAACCCAATCTTTAATATAATCTGCTATATCCTGTGTATTTGTTCCTGGAGTAAAAAGCTTGCCTACACCTATTTTTGTTAACTCCTCAATGTCTTCATTTGGAATAATTCCGCCACCGGTAAGCAGCACATCATTCATTCCTTCTTGTTTCATTAGGGTTAATAATTTAGGAAAAATAGTGTTATGTGCGCCAGAAAGAATACTAACTCCAATGGCGTCTACATCTTCTTGCAATGCGGCTTGAACTACCATTTCTGGAGTTTGGCGTAAGCCAGTATAAATAACTTCCATTCCCGCATCGCGCAGTGCTGTAGCTATTACTTTTGCACCTCTATCGTGGCCATCTAAGCCTACTTTTGCTACTAAAACTCTAACCGGACGTTGCATTATTAATTTCTTTTTTTAGGGTAAATTTTATTAAACTTAATGAGTATTTGTGGTTTTTCATTTTCCATAAATGATAAAAACTTAGTATCATCCATTTCATAATAATTAATGGTATCGGTATGATGAGCATAAAAAGCTTCTCTATCTTTTAATGGTAAAGAATTAATGGTTGTTCTACCTGTTTGATAGCTTGCCACAAATGGCAAATATTTTGCTAAATTATCGTCACTTACCTTGTCAACGCCCATATATGGAACATAGGTTAAGCCGTTTTTTACAATTTTAAAATAGCCTAAGTTCCAATAACCTTTATCATTTGCATTTAACGAACTTAGCACATAGTAATTTCCTAATTTTGTAAGCACTAAACTATCGCTTAAAGTGTTTTCAGTGCTGCTTGTTTTATCAATTTCATGAATACTATTTTTATCAATTGATAAAAGCAAAATACTGTCTTTATTTTTAATAAACAATCCTGTATAAAAACCAATATTCAATTTATAATTTCCTTGCATTTCTGCAGGAAAAGAGCTTAGTCTTTGTCCTGGCCACTTGTCAAAATAATTATTACTTCCGCAAGATATAATCATTAATAACAAAGTAAAAAAGGGAAAGAATATTTTTTTGCCTTTATCTAAATTGAATATTTTCATGTTTTAGTTTATTAATTATTTAATGCGTTGCAATGCACTTTCAAGTCTGTTAATGGTTGATTGTTTGCCAAACAAAGCAGCCATTTCAAACATTGGCGGACCGCCAGCCAAGCCACTTAAACATACTCTGAACATTTGTAAAAAATCTTTACTTTCTACTTCATTTTTGGTCAAAGCTTCGTGATAAGCAGCCTCAATATTAGCATGGTTAAAGTCCGAAATATTATTTAACAATGTAATTAATTCGGCAATGACCAATGGCGATTTTTCATTCCAACGTTTTTTTATTACAGTTTCATCATAAACACTTGGTTCCACAAAAAAGTAGTTACTGTAATCAAAAAGTTCTTTGGTAAAACTAATCTTTTCTTTTATTAAACCACAAACTTGTTCTACGTAAGTTGAATCAGCGGTAATATTTTGAGCCGCTAATTGTTTGTTTAATTCAACAGCTAACAAGCTATTGTCTTCCATTTTTATATATTGGTGATTGAACCATTTGGCTTTGTTTTGGTCAAACTTAGCGCCATGTTTACTTACTCTTTCTAAGCTAAAAGCAGCTATTAATTCTTGTTTGTTAAATAATTCTTGTGCTGTTCCGGGATTCCATCCTAAAAATGCCAATAAATTTATTACTGCCTCTGGCAAATATCCTGCTTGCTTGTATCCACTTGATTTTTCGCCAGTATTTGGGTCCACCCAATCTAATGGAAAAACAGGAAATCCTAATTTATCACCGTCACGTTTGCTTAATTTTCCGTTACCATCAGGTTTTAACAGTAAAGGCAAATGAGCAAACTTAGGCATGGCATCTTCCCAACCTAAATATTTATATAAAAGCACATGTAATGGAGCTGATGGCAACCATTCTTCGCCTCTGATTACGTGGGTAATTTTCATGCTGTAATCATCTACCACATTGGCCATGTGGTATGTTGGCATTCCATCTGATTTATATAAAACTTTATCGTCCATGGTGGAAGTGTTAAAGGTAACCCAACCTCTAATTTCATCATGAAATTTTACTTCGTCTTTGCGTGGCAATTTAATTCGAACCACAAATGGATCTCCATTTTCTAGTCTGCGTTTGGTTTCATCTTCAGGTAAAGTCAAACTGTTTTTCATGGCGCTGCGCGTAATGGGATCGTACTTTGAATCTACATTCGAAGCTTTCAATCTGTCGCGCATGGCGTCTAATTCTTCCGCAGTATCAAAAGCGTAATAAGCAAAACCATCGTTTATTAATTGGTCTACATATTTTTTATACATTGGTTTTCTATCGCTTTGGCGATAAGGTGCATATTCACCATCTCCAAAACCAATTCCTTCGTTTGGCTCAATGCCAACCCATTTTAAACTTTCAATAATATATTGCTCCGCACCCGGTACAAACCTTCCTTGATCAGTATCTTCAATGCGAAGAATAAAATCGCCACCATGTTTTTTTGCAAACAAATAATTGTATAAAGCCGTACGAACACCGCCTATATGTAATGCTCCCGTAGGACTTGGAGCAAATCTAACTCTAACTTTTTTTTCTGTCATAATAATGCGCAGCGAAGATAAGAATGATTTGAAGATAGAGAAAGGATTTTTGTTGGTATTTTTTTTACCAATGCAAACGCTCCTAAAAATAAAGGTTTTCAGGAGCGTTTTTTTAATATTTATTATTAAATAATAGTTTCAATTATGCTTTATATTCACCAAAAACACCTCTAAACGTATCGGCTATTTCGCCAAGTGTGGCCAAGTTTTCAACTGCTTCAATGATGTGTGGCATCACATTTCTACCATCTTTTGCTGCTTGTTCTAGTGATTCAATATTGGCTTGTACCAAACTATTATTTCTTTCAGCTTTTAGTTTATTTAACTTTTCAGTTTGTTCTATTCTAATGCTGTCATTAATTCTAAACGATGGGGGAGCAACTTCTTCTTTTACCGCAAATTTATTTACCCCAACAATTACTTTTTCGCTGTTTTCAATATCTTTTTGGTATTTATAACTGGCAGTTGCTATTTCATTTTGCATATAACCTTCCTCAATGGCACTTACGCTTCCGCCCATGGCATCTATTTTTTCAATATATTTCCAAGCTTGGGCTTCTACTTGATTGGTTAATTCTTCTACAAAATAACTTCCCCCCATTGGGTCTACAGTATCTACTACCCCACTTTCAAAAGCTATAATTTGTTGCGTACGCAATGCAGTTCTTGCAGCTGCTTCGGTTGGTAAATTCAATGCTTCATCAAAGCCATTGGTATGCAAACTTTGAGTTCCTCCCATCACTGCGGCTAAAGCTTGTAGTGTTACACGAGCTATATTGTTTTCAGCTTGTTGAGCTGTTAAAGTACTTCCACCAGTTTGCGTATGAAAACGTAACATCATGGCTTTTGGATTGGTTGCGCCTAAATCTTTAGCCATTTTGGCCCACATTCTACGAGCTGCTCTGAATTTTGCAATTTCCTCAAAAAAGTTATTATGCGCATTGAAAAAAAACGATAAGCGTTGTCCAAAAACATTAATATCTAAGCCTTTTGCAATGGCCGCTTCACTGTATGCCTTTGCATTGGCTAAGGTAAAGGCTATTTCTTGAACTGCAGTACTTCCAGCTTCACGAATATGGTAACCACTTATTGAAATGGTATTCCATTTTGGAACTTCATTACTGCAATATTCAAAAATATCGGTAATGATTCGCATGCTTGGTTTTGGCGGATAAATATAAGTTCCTCTGGCAGCGTATTCTTTTAAAATATCGTTTTGAATGGTTCCTGAAATTTTCTTGATATCGGCACCTTGTTTTTTTGCCAAGGCAATATAAAAAGAAAGCAGGGTAGATGCAGTGGCATTGATGGTCATGCTAGTGGTGATGTCTTGCAGATTTATTCCATCAAATAATGTTTCAATATCGCGCAAACTATCAATGGCAACTCCCACCTTACCCACTTCACCTTCACTCATTACATGGTCGCTGTCATAACCAATTTGGGTTGGCAAGTCAAAGGCAACCGACAAACCCATGGTGCCATTTGCTAATAAATATTTATAACGTTTATTAGATTCTTCAGCGGTTGAAAATCCAGCATACTGACGCATGGTCCATAATTTTCCTCGGTACATATCAGGCTGAACTCCTCTTGTATATGGAAACTCTCCTGGTAATTCATTGTTTGTATTTGAACTATCAGGTTGGTAAAGGTTATTAATAACAATTCCGCTATCAGTTATAAATTTATTTTCCGCCATTTTTTTGTTTTAAAGCTGTGCAAATATATACAAACTATGCTTGCATTTAAATGATAAACCTTAGTGTAAGTTTTTAAAACAGCAATGAAAATTATTTTTATTGAATGTTAATTTAATTGACAGCAATTTTTTTAGTGAATATTGCCCCAAATTTGATTAATAAATTTCTGCTAAAAAATCTTAAGAAAAACGTTGAAAACTGATTTTCAAATCCTACAATAACAGAAGAATTTTTACCAATATTTTTAAGTGAACAATCAACCACTGCTTTTGCTGTCATGCCACCTAAATTAACTTTTGCTGTATCAGCAAATTCAGTTTGCGTAGGACCAGGACAAACAGCCAAAACATCAATACCTGCGTTTTTTAATTCATGCCAAATTCCTTCAGAAAACGACAATAAATAAGCTTTAGAAGCAGCATAGTTTGACCAGAAAGGAAGTGGCAAAAATGCAGCAGTAGATGCAATGTTTATAATACCTCCTGAACCACTTGAAAGCATTCTATTTCCAAAATAATGAGATAAAATAAGTGGTGCTTTGCAATTTACATCTAATAGTGAAAGTTGGTTTTCTAATTGATCATTTAAAAAACTTCCTGTAATGGCAAAACCAGCATTGTTAATTAATAAACCAATGTCTAAATGATTGGTTTGTTGTTGGATGGTTTCTAAAAAATCTGGCTTTGATAAATCTAGAGAAATAACTAGTGTTTCAATATTAAATTTAGCTATTAATTCGGCAGAAAGTTGTTCCAATTTATCTTTCCTTCGTGCTACTAAAACCAAGTTAAAATTTAAAGCTGCTAATTGCAAAGCAAACTCAGCCCCAATTCCTGAGGAAGCACCGGTAATTAAAGCCCATTTTCCGTATTTGTTTATCAATGATTGCATGTATGTTTAATAAGTTATTATATATTTAAGAAATTTTATTTAATTATACTTTTTTCCATAAGAATTTTTTAGGCGTAAAACGATACGTAATGCCTGTAGTTAATTGGTATTTTGCACCTATTTGTGTGCCATTCATATTTTGGTAAAAAGGAATATCGCTCATTGCAAAAAAAGTAAATGTGCCAATGCTATAATTAATTTGGGGAACAAGCGAATATTTTTCACTTCCAGTACTTTTTACATCAATATTATACATAGCCAATAAATCAATGCCAGGTGATGATTTCATGGCATCAATCCATTCAGCTTTTGCTTGTATAGTAAGGCCAATTTTTTTTAAAAAAGTTTTACCAAAAAATAAACTAACACTCAAATAATCGCCAAATTTTTCACCCAAAGGATTCCAACCTTTTTTCACATACATGGCATTGGCAAAAACTTTAAATTGTAGTTTTTTGTAATCCCTCATGGCAAATCCATAAAAGAACAAATCGTGGGAACCGTTGGTGGGCTGAACTGTTGGGGCTGATGTGGTAAATTGTTTTTGACCTGTGAATGGGTCTTCATATACCAATGATGAATCGTTATATTTTCCTAAAGGAATTTTTACCCCAAGTCCAATGGTAATTTCAGTTTGATGTTTACTTTTCGATTTATTATAAAGATCATAGCGAGGGAAAATTATTAAATCGGCAATGCCTTTTGATTTTTGTATATTGTCAATATTTTC
Organism: Bacteroidota bacterium; assembly: GCA_947453415.1. GTDB lineage: Bacteria > Bacteroidota > Bacteroidia > UKL13-3 > UKL13-3 > JAAFJM01. The sequence continues at coordinate 66,973 of CANGGG010000002.1, forward strand.
GGGATGTAATTTAACTAAATCTCTATTTAAAAAATATCCAGATTCAACAGATAAAGTTAAGTTTTTAGTAACACCATAAGCCATTCTAACATACAAATAATTACTGTTAAGGTTATCTATTTTGTTTACTAAAGCAGTATCTAAAACACTGCCTTTATATAAATTATTGGAATAAGAATATTGGTGATTTAAACCAAACTCTATTTGTTTTTCTTGTAAAACGCCTTGCGAGACTCCACCCGCTATTGGACTTCCGCTGCCACCCGAACAGCAACCCTGTGCAAAAGAATTGTATGGAACTACAACCCACAGAAAATAAATAATCAGCAAACGCATTTTAAAATAAAATAATTAATGTGACACAGAAAATCTGATAATTTGGGAATTTTCATTGCTATTTATTTTTAAAAAATAAATGCCATTAATGAATGATTCTGTTTCAAATTTTGACGCTATATGAGTGCCTGAATTTTGTTTGAAAGCTGCAAAACTTTTTACTTTTGAACCCAATAAATCAAAAATTTCAAAGCTAATTTCAGTTGCATTATTTAAATGATAATTTACTGTCAATTGATCGTTTACGGGATTAGGATATACACTCATTTTAAAATCAGATTGCACAGATTCATTAATACTAGAAATAGCAATTGCATTATTAATTGCTGCAGTAAATGTGGTGGCATTTAATCCGTTGTTTTGATTGAAATAAATTTTATGATTTATTCCGGCAATAATTACAATTTTTGGCATGCCCGCACCACCATAATTAGCTTGTGAAACAGTTTCATCTGAAATGATTGGCACACTAGTTATGGCATTTGTAGAAGCCCAACTTGTAAGTGTTGCACATGGAGTATTTCCAAAATCATCGGTTAAATAATAAACTACTTTTCCTGGATTTGAGGCTTCAAAAGTTTTAGAAATAGCTAATGCCGATTTTGCCGGACCTATACATGAACTACAAGGATCGACCATGGCTAACACGATTACTTTACCCGCATCTAATTCTGTAAAAAGATGGCGGGAAGTTCCACCACAATCATTTACATTAAAATCGGTAGCAGTAGTTTGTGCTTTTGCAAAAAAGCCTGTAATTAAAAGGGTTATAATGGCAATTATTTTTATGTTCATATTTTTTGTATTTGTATTTTGTAAAATATTGTTTTATTTGCTCATCAAATTTATTGATTTATTTAGCATAAACAATTATTTGAAATAAATTTAGGTTCGTACATAATTTGTTTTTTCATGATTCAGGTCATTTTTTAAAAATATAGCATCAAATACATTTGAAATATTAAATATGGGTTCATCAGCACTAATACTATTATTACTTTGTGGAATTGCATTTGCAGGAGCGGGAATTTTACTCTCATTAGCCGTAGCAAAAACAAAGAAAAATGCCCAAAAAGGCGAAACTTATGAATGTGGAATTCCAACAACAGGAACATCTTGGATTCAATTTAACGTGGGCTATTATTTATTTGCATTGATATTTTTAGTATTTGATGTGGAGTTAGTTTTTATGTATCCTTGGGCCACTGTTGTTAAAGAAATTGGCATGCCAGCATTATTTGAAATATTGGTATTTATGTTTATCTTATTTATGGGTTTATTATATGCTTGGAAAAAAGGAGCTTTGGAATGGAAATAAATAAAAGTATGGAAGGTCCATTAACATTCCCTGGACAAGTTCACGAAACCGCTGACGGTGGAATATTAGTCACAAAATTAGATGATGTAATCAATTGGGCTCGTTCCAATTCATTATGGCCATTGGTGTTTGGAACTAGCTGCTGCGCAATAGAAATGATGTCGGCTGCTGGCGCAAAGCATGATTGGTCGAGGTTTGGATTTGAAGTGGCACGTGCTACTCCACGACAAGCAGATTTAATTATAGTAGCTGGAACAATTGTAATGAAGATGGCTCCAGTTTTAAAACGATTATACGACCAAATGCCAGAACCAAAATATGTAATTGCCATGGGCGCTTGCACCATTTCTGGTGGTCCGTTTTTTTATAATACCTATTCAGTGGTTAAAGGTGTTGATCACGTAATTCCAGTAGATGTATATATTCCTGGTTGCCCGCCTCGCCCTGAAGCCTTGTTACATTCCATGATAACATTGCAAGAAAAAATAAAAAACGAACAATATTTTAAAAAGAAAATAGAGGACGTTAGATGAACACAGAAGAACTAAAAAGCAGTATTAGCAACATTTTGCCATCGGCAATATATGATGAAACAGGTGAATTTTTAAATGTAAATATTGCTTCGGAAGAGTTATATCCGTTAATAAATGAACTGCGTTCAAATAGCGAATTTGATTTTGATTATTTGTTTTGTTTAACCTGCATTGATTGGAAAGACCATTTAATGATGGTATACCATTTACTGTCAAAAACACATCAACACACCATTGTTTTAAAAGCTAAAATTAGCAATAGAGAAAACTCAGAAATAGAAACCGTGTGTAATATTTGGCGAACTGCCGAATTATTAGAACGTGAGGTTTTTGATTTATTTGGTGTAAAGTTTATTAATCATCCCGATTTACGTAGGTTATTTTTAAGCGATGACTGGAACGGTTATCCCTTAAGAAAAGATTACGTTGACGAAAACATGATATCATTATGAGAGGCCTGATAGAAGACGATTACGTAACAGATGAAGGTGAGTTTGTAATAAACATAGGTCCTCAGCATCCATCTACTCACGGGGTGCTACATTTAAAAGTATGGTTAGATGGCGAAACTGTTAAAAAAGTTCAACCACATTTAGGTTTTATTCATCGCTCCATTGAAAAAATGAGCGAAAGTCTTTCTTACCGAAATTTTATTTTTGCCACTAGCCGCATGGATTATTTGGCAGCACATATTAACAATGAAGCATGCGCTTTAACAGTGGAAAAAGGTTTGCAACTAGAAGTTCCTGATCGAGCAAAATATATTCGTACCATTTTAGCAGAATTAACCAGATTACAATCGCATTTATTATGGTGGGGTTGCACTGGGCTTGATTTAGGAGCGGTTACTCCTTTCTTTTATGCATTCAGAGAACGTGAATATATTATGGAAATTATGGAGGAAACCTGTGGTGCAAGATTAACCCAAAACTTTATGGTTCCGGGTGGTGTTATGTACGATATTCATCCAAATTTTCAGAAAAGAACGAAGGAAGTTTTGATTCAAATAAAAAGTAAATTCCAGGAATATGATAATATTATGACTGGCAATGTAATATTTGAAAATAGAACAAAAGGAGTTGGATTTCTTTCAAAAGAAGATGCCATTTCTTATGGTGTAACTGGCCCAACTGCAAGAGCTTCGGGCGTTAGTTGCGATATAAGAAAACTAATTCCTTATTCAGCATACGATCAAGTTCAGTTTGATGAAATATTAGGAACTGGTGGCGATTGTTATGCAAGGTATATGATTAGAATGCACGAAATGAAACAGTCAGTTTCTATTATTGAACAATTAATCGACAATATTCCTGAAGGTGAATTTCAAGCAAAAACAAAAAATGTTATCAAACTTCCTAAAGGTGAATTTTACCAAAGAGTAGAAACTCCAAGAGGCGAATTAGGTGTGTTTATAGTAAGTGATGGCGCTGCAAGTCCATACAGAATTAAGTATCGTTCACCAGGTTTTTCAAATCTTTCTGCATTGCCTTTAATGGCAAAAGGAGGTAAAATTGGAGATTTAGTTGCGATTATGTCAACCATTGATTTAGTAATTCCTGATATTGACCGATGAAAATTTTATTAACCTATAGCTTTTCTTCTTTGGCAACTTATATTCATAATTTGCTTGCTGAACTAATAACAAATTCATTGTTACTTCAAGTAACCGAAATGGTGATTTTAGGTGTTAGCCTGATTGCTTTTTTGGTAGTACTTTGTTTCTTTTTAGGTTATATGGAGCGCAAAGTTGCAGCATTTATGGAAATTCGTTTAGGACCCAATAGGGTAGGACCTAAAGGCAGTATGCAAATTGTAGCTGATACCTTAAAATTATTATTGAAAGAAGGGTTAACTCCTGATAGTGCAGATAAGTTTTTGTTTAATTTAGCCCCTGTAATAATGGTGATTGGCTCTATGATGGTAATTGCGCCTATTGCTTTTGCAAAAGATTTTCAATTATATGATATCAATATTGGTGTGCTTTATGTTTCGGCTGTTTCATCGCTTGGCGTAATTGGAATATTAATGGCTGGTTGGTCAAGTAATAATAAGTATTCTTTACTTGGTGCCATGCGCAGTGGTGCGCAAATAGTGAGTTATGAATTATCAGTTGGATTATCTTTAATTTCAATAGTTGTATTAAGTGGAAGTTTAAGTTTAGGCGATATTGTTAGAAGTCAAGAAAATGGTTGGTGGATTATTAAAGGACATATCCCTGTAATCATTTCTTTTGTAATTTTTATTATTGCATCTACTGCCGAAATTAACCGTGCGCCATTTGACATGGCAGAAGCGGAACAAGAATTAACAGGTGGTTTTCATACAGAATATGCAGGAATGAAATTCGCCATGTTTTTATTGTCGGAATACATTAATTTATTTGTGGTTTCCGCTGTAGCAGCTACTTTATTTTTAGGTGGTTGGATGCCTTTTCATATTGGTGGATTGGATGGTTTTAATCATATCATGGATTTTATTCCATCATCTGTTTGGTTCTTTTCAAAAACGTTTTTGATTATATTTATTATTATGCAATTTCGTTGGACTTTCCCACGTTTGCGCGTAGATCAATTACTCACCTTAGAATGGAAATATTTATTGCCAATAAGCATGGTAAATGTAATACTGGTAACGGTGATGGCTATCATGGGTTGGCACTTTTAGAGGTATGAAGTATGAATGATAAAGTATGAAGTCCCGACAAATCGGGAAAGTATCAATTAACTAACAACTATCAACTGACAACTAATAACTAACAACTAAAAAAGATGTTTTTAAAAGAATATTTCGGTACCATATACAAATCAATTAAATCCTTATTGGTAGGGATGAAAGTGACTGGATATTATTTTACCCATCTCGATGAAATTAAAACGGAAGAATATCCTGATAATAGAGCAACTTTAAAAATGTTCGATCGTTTTAGAGGTGAAGTGGTTATGCCTCACGATGATAATAATGAACACCGTTGCACTGGCTGTCAGGCTTGCGAAATTGCTTGTCCGAATGGAACTATTAAAATTATTACCAAGCAGGAAATTTTAGAAGATGGTAAAAAGAAAAAAAGAATAGATGCTTTTGTTTATCACTTAGATTTATGCACCATGTGCAATTTATGTGTGGTGGCTTGCCCATCAGACGCAATTGTAATGGCCCAAAATTTTGAACACAGTGTTTACGATAAAAAACAATTGAAGAAAATTTTGAATCAACCAGATTCTAAATTAATGCAAGGAGTGGAATAAAAATTATGAACTATGAATTATGAATGAATTCAATGTTCAATAAAAAAACAATATAAAATGAGTGCATCAATAGTTATATTTTACATTTTAGCAGCCATCATATTGGGTGGAGGAATATTGGCAGTTACTGCAAAAAAAATATTCCGTTCGGCTATTTATTTGCTATTTTCATTAATGGGAATAGCAGGATTATATTTTTACCTGAACTATGAATTCATTGCTGCTGTGCAAATAGTAGTATACATTGGTGGAATAGTTGTACTCATCATATTCTCTATATTTTTAACCCACGCTTCGGGAAAAGACATGGAGAAACCCAAATTAATGTCTGTAATAGTTTCAGCAGTGGCAGCAGTTTTTGCATGTGCCATAGTTATTTCATTAATCAATAATTACTCATTTGTTGCCACTACAAACACCGCCATTGAACCAACGGTTAAAAACATTGGACGACAAATGTTAAGTACCACCGAACACGGATTTATTTTACCTTTTGAAGTAGTAAGTATGTTATTACTTGCCGCATTAATTGGATCAATTGTAATTGCCTTAAAACCAAAAACAGAAGCATGAACGAAATTGGTTTAACACATATTTTATTTTTAAGTGCCATTTTATTTTTTATTGGCGTTTACGGTTTCCTAACTCGCAGAAACATGGTTACTATGCTAATGTCCATAGAACTTATTTTGAACAGTGTAAATATCAATTTTGTTGCTTTCAACAAATTTTTACATGCGGGTAAATTAGACGGAACTTTTTTTACCATTTTTATTATCACCATTGCTGCTGCTGAAGCTGCAGTGGCCATTGCCATAATTATTCACTTGTATCGTAGCAACAAATCAATTGATGTGAACGATGCTGATTTGATGAAGTTTTAACTAAAGATATGTCGAACTATTCTATCGCATTAATTCCACTTTTACCTTTAGCAACTTTTGTTGTTTTAGGTTTATTTGGCAGAAAATATTTAAGCGCATTTGCTGGAATTATAGGAACTATTTCCTTACTCATTTCTACCATTATTTCGTTGGTAACTGCTTACCAATATTTCTTTATTTCGGGTAAAATAAATGGCATTTACCAACCCATCATTGCTCTAAATTATTCGTGGCTACAGTTTACGCCTTCTGTTTCTATCGATATGGGAATTATGCTTGATCCTATTGCTATGATGATGATAGTGGTGGTAACTTTTGTTTCACTCATGGTTCATATTTTTAGTTTGGGATACATGAAAGGCGAAGAACGTTTTGCTACTTATTATGCATTTCTTTCCTTGTTTACTTTCTCTATGCTTGGATTGGTTTTATCGTCAAATATTTTTCAAATTTATATGTTTTGGGAATTGGTAGGCGTTTCGTCATTCTTACTTATTGGTTATTATTTCGACAAACCATCAGCTGTGGCTGCTTCTAAAAAAGCATTCATTGTTACCCGTTTTGCCGATTTAGGTTTTTTAATTGGCATTTTGATTTTAGCTTACAGTGCCGAAACTTTAGATTTTGGAACATTGATAGCTCGTTTAACCGATGCTTCTTCACCTTATTTTGTTAATGCTGCCGGTGCTTCATTTATTGGAATTAGCGCATTAACTTGGGGATTGGTTTTGGTATTTTTAGGTGGTGCTGGTAAATCGGCTATGTTTCCATTTCATATTTGGTTACCCGATGCCATGGAAGGCCCAACTCCTGTTTCTGCACTAATTCATGCGGCAACCATGGTAGTTGCAGGCGTATTTTTAGTAGCACGTTTATTCCCAATATTTGCTTTTGATGCAGCTGCTTTAACAGTGGTAACTTATGTGGGCGCATTTTCGGCTTTGTTTGCAGCCATTATTGCTTGCACACAAACCGATATAAAAAGAGTTTTGGCTTATTCTACCATGTCGCAAATTGGTTACATGATGTTCTCGTTAGGCGTTGCCAAACATGGTGGCGAAGGCGGTTTAGGTTATATGGCTTCTATGTTTCATTTGTTCACACACGCATTCTTTAAATCATTGTTATTTTTAGGTGCCGGTGCAGTTATTCATTTGGTGCATAGCAATGAAATGAAAGACATGGGCGGGTTAAGGAAACTCATGCCAATTACACATATTACTTTTTTAATTGCTTGTTTAGCCATTGCGGGAATTCCACCATTTGCAGGATTTTTCAGTAAAGAAGAAATTTTATTAGCAGCATTCCATTCCAATAAAATGGTATTTTTTGTAGCATTATTTACTTCAGGTTTAACAGCATTTTATATGTTCAGGTTATACTTCTCTATTTTCTGGAGCAAAGAAAGTCATGTGCATGAAAACGGACATGGAGAAGGTACTTTAACCATGAAATTACCTTTAGTAATTTTGGCAGTGTTTGCAGTGTTTGCTGGCTTTTTCCCAATTGCATCGTTGGTTACTTCCGATGGATTAGCATTAGAAACTCATATTGATTATTTGTTTTCATTAACTCCAGTTGCTTTAGCAGTTGCAGGAATTTTATTGGCAAGTAGTTTATACAAATCTGAAAATAGTAAACCACAAAGTATTGCCACCACTTTAGGAGGATTATATACCGCAGCGCACAAAAAATTCTATATGGATGAATTGTACATGTTCATTACACATAAAATTATTTTCAATTTAATAGGGAAACCCGCAGCTTGGATTGACAAAAATATTGTAGATGGTTTAATGAATTTGTTTGCTGATACAACAGCACAAATTTCAGATAATATGAAAGGTTTACAGTCAGGAAAATTGCAACAATATGCAAGTTACTTTTTTGTTGGAGTGCTAGGGTTTATGTTGTTGTTTATTTATTTATGGAACTAAAAAATTAAGGAATGACGAATTTATCAATATTAGTAATTTTTCCGTTGCTCACTACGTTTGCAATATTGTTTTGCCGTAACGTAACGCAGATAAAATGGACCGCTTTAATTGGTTCATTGCTTCAATTAACCATTGCTTCTTTGCTCATGTATTCATACTATGGCGAACGTGCAGCGGGCAATACTGCTCAAATGCTTTTTGAAGCTAGGTACAGTTGGTACAGTGCCATGAACATTGAATATTATGTGGGCGTTGATGGCATTTCTGTAATCATGATTATGCTAACCGCTTTTGTAGTTACTTGCGGTATTTTAATTTCTTGGAAAATAGAAACCTTAACCAAAGAGTTCTTCTTTTTATTGTTATTATTAAGTGTTGGGGCTTATGGTTTCTTCATTTCATTGGATTTATTTACCATGTTCTTCTTCCTAGAATTAGCGGTAATTCCCAAATTTTTATTGATAGCCATTTGGGGCAGCGGCAAAAAAGAATACAGTGCCATGAAATTAGCTTTGATGTTAATGGGCGGATCGGCTTTGGTGTTAATTGGTTTATTAGCTACTTATTTCAATACCGATATGGGTGGTGGCGTTCATACTTGGGATTTACTAAAAATTGCTCATATGCATATTCCTTACGAAACCCAATTATTTATTTTCCCATTTTTATTTGTAGGTTTTGGTGTATTTACTGCATTGTTCCCGTTTCATACTTGGGTTCCTGACGGACATTCATCGGCACCCACAGCCGCTTCTATGTTTTTAGCTGGAATATCTATGAAATTAGGTGGTTACGGATGTTTAAGAGTAGCTACTTATTTAATGCCTGAAGCTGCGCAACACTATTCTTGGATCATAGTTTTATTAGCAACCATTGCCATTATTTATGGTGCTTTTGCTACTTTAATGCAAAAAGATTTGAAGTATATAAACGCTTATTCATCGGTAAGTCATTGCGGATTTATATTATTAGGAATTGGCATGTTAACCAAAACCGCATTGATTGGAGCCGTGATGCAAATGGTTTCTCATGGTTTAATGACAGCCCTTTTCTTTGGTGCTATTGGCATGATTTACGAACGAACACATACCCGACAAATAAAAGAATTAGGCGGATTATTGAAAACAATTCCTTTTCTTTCTTCGGTATTTATTATTGCTGGTTTATGTTCATTAGGCTTACCTGGCTTTAGTGGATTTGTATCGGAAATGGTAGTGTTTGTTGGTGCTTGGCAGCAACCAGATGCTTTTCATAGAATAGCTACCATACTTGCCGCTGCATCTATTGTGGTAACCGCTGTTTATATTTTACGCGCTGCAGGAAGTGCCATCATGGGACCAATAAAAAACGAACATTTCAATCACTTAAAAGATGCAACTTGGAACGAAAAAATGGCTTCGGTATTGTTAATATTTGCCATTCTTTCAATTGGATTAGCGCCATTTTGGTTAATCAATATCATTTCACCCGATACACAAATAATCATGGAAAACATTGCGAGAGGAGCAATTGGTAATTAAAATGAATACAGACTTTTTCATATTGTTAAAACCCGAACTGAGCTTAACGTTCATCATCTTTATTCTATTAATTATAAAGGTTTCGGATGGAATGAACAAAAATAGTTCAATCATTCACTTGGCTAATTTTTTATTGCTCATCAACTTTTTATTAGGCTTTATTGGCAATGCTACAGGAACTTTATTTAGCGACATGTACCATACCAATGGTTTAATTGCTTTAGAAAAAAATATCCTTAATTTTGGAACACTTATTATTTCGTTACAAGCTTATGAATGGCTTAAAAACCACAAGCATGTAATAGAATTTTACATACTCCTATTGACTACTTTATTGGGTATGTTTTTCATGGTTTCAAGCGGAAATTTCTTAATGTTTTTCCTTGGATTAGAATTGGCTTCTATTCCGTTAGCAGCCATTGTAAACTTTGATTTAGAAAAAATAAAATCATCGGAAGCAGCAGTTAAAATGATACTTTCATCGGCTTTTGCTTCTTGTATTATGTTGTTTGGAATTTCATTGATTTATGGAACATCGGGCACTTTAAATTTTGCTGAATTACCAACTTTAATTACCAATAATCCTTTACAAATTTTAGCATTAATATTTGTGTTTACAGGCTTTGCATTTAAACTTTCAGCTGTTCCGTTTCACTTATGGACAGCCGATGTATATGAAGGTGCGCCAGTTCCAGTTACTGCTTATTTATCGGTAATTTCAAAAGCAGCAATGGTTTTTGTTTTCATTTCAGTATTGAATCCATTGTTTCAAAATGTACAAAATGTTTGGTATAATATGTTGTTTTTAACCATTGTTCTTACCATTACAATTGGAAATCTTTTTGCCATTAGACAAAATAATATCAAACGTTTTTTAGCATTTTCATCTATTTCACAAGTTGGATTTATTCTATTAGGAATCTCATCGGGAACTACTATGGGAGTAAGTGCCAGCGTTTACTTTTTAATCGTTTATATCTTCTCTAATTTGGGTGCATTTGGAGTTATAGCTTTGGTAGCTGCGCAAACTGAAAAAGAAAACATCAGTGACTTTAAAGGATTTTATAAAAACAACAAAACATTGAGTTGGATTATAACCATTGCTTTGTTTTCATTGGCTGGAATTCCACCAACAGCAGGTTTCTTTGGAAAAATGTTTTTGGTAACAGCTGGAGCAAGCAAAGGAAATTATGTACTAATTATCATTGCGGTTTTAAATATGGTAGTTTCACTGTATTATTATTTACGTGTGGTAAAAGCCATTTTTGTAGATGAAAACGAATCTCCCATTGAAAAAATAGAAAGTAATTTATATTCAAAAATAGCATTATACATTTGCATGGCAGGCATTATATTCACTGGCTTTGCAAGCGTATTATACGATTATATTAATTCGCTAATGTAATGCTTCGACAAGCTCATCAACCGCTTACGGTCATTGAGCCATCGAGCGGTCATTGAGCTTGTCGAAATGATGTTGAAAAAAACTATAAAAATAACCAAATAAAAGAGAAAAAAAATGGCACTAAATGCAACACATACTTTTGAAGATCTTGGCGAAATAAAATGTGCCATTGTAGAAAAAAACTGCTCGCAAGACCGTGTTGATTTTTTAAAACAATTATTGGAATTAAATAAATTTACTGTGGTGGTAGTTCCAAGTCCGCCACCAAAAGCCGCACCCAAACCAGCCGTTGTGGAAGGCGAAACTGCACCCGAAATTGCTGCACCTGCTACACCAACCACTTTTACCGTTGGAGTTACCGATGTATCGTTTAGCCCCATCAACGCAGTGTTTAACCGCGAACTAAAAATAGAATCAGGACAAGTAGTAACCAAAGATTATTGGTACCAAAGAGAATCGGAAATAAAAACCGAAGAGTGGTATTGGAAAACTTCATAATAAAAAAGCCACTTTATAAAGTGGCTTTTTTGTTGAATATAATTTTAGTTTCCTTTAAAATTTGCTGGCCTACGTTCCATAAAAGCTTTGGTGCCTTCTATGAAGTCTTCGCTACCAAAAAAGTTACCAAATTCATTTACTTCAAATTCATTTCCATCCGCACGTTTTTCGTAATGTGCATTTACGCAACGAATCACACTGGCAATGGCTAAAGGAGATTTTGTTTTTATTTTATTTAATATTTCTTCGCATTTTTCTATTAAATGATCAGCAGGAACTACATGATTTACCAAACCTAAATTTAAAGCAGTTTGCGCATCCATAATATCGGCAGTCATTAAATATTCAAATGCTTTTCCCTTACCAATTAATTGAGGCAAACGTTGTGTTCCTGCATATCCAGGAGTAAGTCCTAAGTTAACTTCTGGTTGTCCGAATTTAGCATTTTCAGCAGCAACACGCATGTGGCAGCTCATGGCTAATTCATTTCCACCACCAAGAGCAAAACCATTTACTGCAGCAATTACAGGCTTAGGACAGTTTTCAATGGCTCGCAAAACAATGTGTCCATCTGCACTTAATTTAGTTCCTTGCTCCACGTTAAAATCAGCAAATTCAGCAATGTCGGCACCAGCGGCAAACGCTTTTTTACCACTTCCTGTTAAAATTACTCCTCTTACTTCTGAATTATTATATATGCTTAAAATAGCATTTTTTATTTCGGAAAGTGTTTGAATATTTAAAGCGTTTAATTTTACTTCACGGTTAATTGTAATGTAAAAAATATTGTTTTTTAGTTCAGTTAATATGTTTTCGTACATGTTTTCAGCACTCATTTATTGTTTAATATAAATTGCGTGCAACAATAATACTTTTGATTAAATCATGTACATTTTTTATTGAAATATTTCACAATTACACATGATTTTTTTATTGATTCTATTTTAACATAAAATCTTTTTTAAATTTATGAGCATTTTAATTATATATTTATTTAAGAAATGGTGTAAAAAAAATATATTGCGACTATAACAATTTGAGAATCATGGAAAAATTTGAACTAAATAATAAAAAAGTAATCAACTCATGGGCCATGTACGATTGGGCCAATTCAGTGTTTTCATTGACTATAGCTACAGCTATTTTCCCTATTTATTTTAATAAAATGTGTAAAACCGCTTCTGTAGCACAAGGTGGTTTGCAAGACGGAATTTACTATTTAAACTTTTGGGGAATGAAAGTAGTAGGAGCCGAGTTGTATTCATTTGTGGTTTCTGCAGGTTTTTTAATTGTGGCTTTTTTAAGCCCGTTGTTGTCAGGAATTGCAGATTTTAAACACAATAAAAAATTCTTTTTAAAAGTATTTTGTTACATGGGTGCTGCCAGTTGCATTGGCATGTATTTTTTTACAGCTAATACCATTGGTTTGGGAGTAATTTTGTTCATGTTAAGCTTGGTAGGTTTTGCAGGTAGTTTAGTTTTTTATAATGCATTTTTACCCGAAATAGCCAGTGAAGATATGCTAGATAAAGTGAGTGCTAAAGGTTTTTCAATGGGATATATTGGAAGTGTTATTTTATTAATTATTAATTTAATGACTATCATGATGCCTGAATTATTTTTTCCAGTTCAAGCAAAAATAACAGAGTTAATGGCCGCAAATCAATCGTTAACCAATGAACTTGCAAGCGAAGAAGCAAAAGGTTTTTATGCTGGAATAGCCACTCGATTATCGTTTGTTTCGGTTGGAATTTGGTGGGCGGGTTTTGCTCAAATTATGTTTAAAAATGTGCCTGAAATTCATTCAGAAAAAACACACGAAGGAAATTTATTAAGTAAAGGTTTTGATGAGTTGAAAAAAGTTTTGGTACAAGTAAAACAACAACCTACTATGTTAAAATATTTATTGGGTTTTTTCTTTACAAGTATGGGTGTTCAAACTGTCATGTATGTAGCCAGTTTATTTGGTGAAGAAGAGTTGCATTTGGGAACTGCAGTTTTAATTGGTACTATTTTGGTGATTCAATTAATAGCTATTTTAGGTGCATGGGCTTTTTCAAGAATTTCGGCTGCCATTGGCAATATTTATACTTTAATTATTACCATTTCTGTTTGGATTATTATTTGTTTTTTAGCTTATTCAATCAGAGATACGCCAGAATTTTATACCATTGGTGGCATGGAAATAAAAAAAGTAATCATACATTTTATGGGTTTAGGTGCATTGGTTGGAATAGTGATGGGTGGAATTCAATCCATGTTTAGAAGCACTTACGCAAAATTAATTCCAGAAAACACAAAAGATACTGCATCATTCTTTAGTTTTTACGATGTTTGTGAAAAATTTGCCATTGTATTGGGAACATTTAGCTATGGTTTATTAAATGGAATGACTCATAATATGCGTCTTTCTGTAGTAGCTTTAGCCATTTATTTTTTAATAGGTTTAATATTTATTGTTCAAATTAAAAACTTTAAAAGTTATTCAGTAGAAAAGGCATCATTGTAAAATATATTTTAATGAAAGTAGATTTATTTATTCCTTGTTTTATTGATCAATTTAATCCTCAAACAGGATTCAATATGGTGAAAGTGCTTGAAAAAGCAGGCTGTCAGGTTAATTATAATATTGAACAAACTTGTTGTGGTTTGTCGGCATTTAACGCAGGCCAATGGGATGAAGCCAGACAAGTAAGTGAAAAACTTTTGAAGGAAATTACGCCAGATAGAAACTTGGTTTGTGGTGGAACTGCTTGTGCTGGAATGATTAGAAATTCCTATGATTTATTATTCCAAAATTCTTCTTATCACAATAAATTTAGACAATTACAAAAACGTACTTTTGAGTTAAGTGAATTTTTGGTTGATATTCTTAATGTTGAAACATTAGGTAATAAATTTAATGGTAAAGCCATTTTTATGGATACTTGCACTGGCTTAAATGGATGTAATGTAAAAGCCCAACCTCGTAAACTTTTAGAACAAGTTGAAGGATTAGAATTAGTAGAAATAAACGAACAAAATGAATGTTGTGGATTTGGTGGTAGCTTTGCCGTTACCAATCCTGAACTTTCAGTTCATATGGGAATTAAAAAACTAGATTCCTTTAAAGAAACTGGTGTTCAAAATATTATTTCAACCGATTACAGTTGCCTTATTCACCTAAAAAGTATTGCAGAAACAAAAGGATATAACTTTACTTTTTTACACATTGCCGATGTATTGGCAAGCGGACTTTAAGACAATCATTTTTTTTATTTCCACCTATCCATTTCAAAACCTAACATCGCTCACAAAGGTTTTTGACTGCAATCATTTTAACTTTTTTATATCGCATTAGCTTTGTATCTCATTTAGTTTAAGTCTTTTCTAAACTAATATTTTTATCAAATATTATTGGTTTAGCAATCAAAACAAAAATCAGTTATGGCTAATATAAAAATTATGGATGGCAATGAAGCAGCAGCTTATATTGCTTACAAAACAAATGAAGTTTGTGCTATTTATCCCATTACACCTTCTTCTACCATGGGCGAACATTGCGATGAGTGGTCGGCTGCAGGTAAAACAAATATTTATGGTGAAATTCCTAGAATCATGGAAATGCAAAGTGAAGGCGGAGCAGTTGGTGCCATTCATGGTGCTTTGCAAGGCGGAACTTTGGCTGCTACATTTACTTGTTCTCAAGGATTATTATTAATGATTCCCAATATGTATAAAATTGCTGGCGAACTTTCTCCAACAGTTTTTCACATTGCAGCACGTGCTTTAGCTACGCATGCACTTTCTATTTTTGGCGATCATTCTGATGTCATGTCGGTGCGCCAAACTGGTTGGGCCATGCTATTTGGTAAAAATGCACAAGAAGCAATGGACATGGCGTTAATTGCGCAAGCAGCTACGCTTCGTTCCAAAATTCCTTTCTTAAATATTTTTGATGGTTTCAGAACCTCGCATGAGTTAATGAAAGTAGATGTAATTGAAGATGCAATTATCAAAGAAATGATTGATGAACGCGATATTTTAATTCATCGTCAACATGCCATGTCGCCCGAAAATCCTTCTATTCGTGGTACTGCGCAAAATCCAGATGTGTTTTTTCAAAGTCGTGAAGCGGGAAATAAATTTTACTTAAACGTTCCAATTGTAGTAAACCAAATGATGAAAAAGTTTGGTGAATTAACAGGCAGGAATTATAAATTATTTGAATATTACGGACATCAAAATCCGGATAGAATCATCATCATGATGGGTTCTGGTTCAAATACTGTGGATGAAACCATGGAATATTTAAACAATAATGGCGAACAAGTTGGCTATATATATATTCGTTTATTCCGTCCGTTTGAGGTAAAGGAATTTATTAAAGAAATACCAAAATCAGTAAAGAAAATTACGGTACTCGATAGGTGTAAAGAACCTGGAAGTATTGGCGAACCTTTATACATGGATGTGGTAAATGCTTTGGTAGAAGGTTGGGAAGGAACGCTTCCAAAAGTTACAGGAGGCAGGTATGGTTTGGCATCAAAAGAGTTTAACGCGGCCATGGTAAAAGGTATTTTTGATGAAATGAAAAATGTTTCTCCTAAAAACCATTTTACCATTGGAATAAATGACGATGTAACACATACAAGTTTAGATTACGACAAGCATTTTTGTTTGGATAAACAGCATTTGTTCCGTGGTTTGTTTTATGGTTTAGGTGCCGATGGAACTGTAAGTGCCAACAAAAATTCCATTAAAATTATTGGTGATACCACCGATTATTATGTACAAGGATATTTTGTGTATGATTCCAAAAAATCGGGTTCATTAACTGTATCGCATTTGCGTTTTGGTAAAAAGCCAATTCGTTCCACTTATTTAGTAAATTCAGCCAACTTTATTGCAGTGCATCAATTTAATTTTATCAATAAATATGATGTGCTTAAAGATGCAGAACGTGGGGCTACTTTTTTGTTAAATACTCCTTATTCAATGGAAGATATTTGGGATAAAATCCCTAAACATATTCAAGAAGAAATAATAGAAAAAGAACTGAAATTTTATGTGATCAATGCTTCAAAAGTAGCAAGAGAAACTGGAATGGGAAGCAGAGTAAATACCATTTTACAAACTTGTTTCTTTGCCATTTCAGGAATATTACCAAGAGAAGAAGCGATTCAAAAAATTAAAGATGCTATTAAAAAATCGTATGCGGCAAAAGGTGAACATGTAGTTCAAAAAAACTTTGAGGCAGTAGATAAAACTTTGGAAAATCTTTTTGAAATAGATTACTCCAAATACATTGCTGGTAAGCTTGCAAGCGATAAACCAGTATCGGATGATGCCACTGAATTTGTAAAAAATGTATTAGCAAAAATTATTCAATTTGAAGGTGATGATTTACCAGTAAGTGCATTTCCGGTTGACGGAACTTATCCGGTTGGAACTACACAATGGGAAAAAAGAAACATTGCAGACTCTGTTCCTGTTTGGGATGCATCGGCTTGCTCGCAATGTGGCAAGTGTTTTTTAATTTGTCCGCATGCTGCCATAAGGCCAAAAGTTTACGAAAAAGAATTGTTGCAGCATGCACCTGCAACGTTCAAACATGTAGCGCCAATTGGAAAAGAATTTAACAAAGAAACACAAGCATACACTTTACAAGTAGCCATTGAAGATTGTACTGGATGTAACCTTTGTTACGAGTATTGCCCAATAGAAAGTAAAACAGAACCAGGCGTAAAAGCATTGAATATGAAACCGCAACTTCCATTAAAAGAAGCGGAAAAAGAAAACTGGGAATACTTCCTTTCTATTCCAGAAATGGATAGACTAGCTGTTAACAAAAACACTGTAAAAGGCACACAGTTCTTAGAACCATTATTTGAATTTTCGGGGGCATGTTCTGGTTGTGGTGAAACGCCTTATGTAAAATTAATATCGCAACTTTGGGGCGATAGAATGGTGGTGGCAAATGCTACAGGATGTTCCTCTATTTATGGTGGAAATTTACCCACAACTCCATGGACTACCAATGCTGAAGGCTGCGGACCTGCTTGGGCAAATTCATTATTTGAAGACAATGCCGAGTTTGGTTTAGGAATTAAATTAGCATTTGATAAGAAAACAGAAATTGCGCAGCACCTTTTATTTGGATTACGTGATATTGTAGGTATTGATTTTGTAAATGAAATATTAAATGCGGATCAAACCATAGAAGTTGGAATTCATAAGCAACGTGAGTTGGTAAAAGAATTACGTAAACGCATTGCACCGCTTACCACTTTTGAAGCAAAACAGTTAACCATGATTGCCGATAATTTGGTTAAAAAATCGCATTGGATTATGGGTGGCGATGGTTGGGCTTACGATATTGGTTTTGGTGGATTAGACCACGTTTTATCAACCGGAGAAAACTTAAATATTATAGTGTTAGACACGGAAGTTTATTCAAACACTGGCGGACAAAAATCAAAATCAACACCAATTGGTGCAAGTGCTAAGTTTTCAGTAAATGGAAAAGCATCGGGTAAAAAAGATTTGGCCATGCAAGCCATTGCGCATGGTTCGGCATATGTAGCGCAAATAGCCATGGCGGCAAACGATACGCACACCATTAAAACAATTCAAGAAGCGGAAGCATTTCCTGGTACTTCGTTAATTATAGCATACAGCCATTGCATAGCACATGGATACGACATGATGCACGCAGTAGACCAACAAGAAAATGCGGTGAAGTCTGGTTATTGGCCATTGTTTAGGTATAATCCTTTAAAAGCAAAAGGCGAAAGATTTATGGTGGATAGCAAAGAACCTTCAATGCCTGTAAAAGACTTTTTATATAAGGAAACTAGGTTCAGTGTTTTAACTCGTTCCAATCCTGAACATGCCGAAAAACTATTAGTTCAAGCGCAAGAAGGAGTAGATAACCATTGGCAAAAGTTAATGGCTTTGAAAAATTTGTAATGCTTTAATAAAGTCAAAAAGCTGCATTCAAAGGGCAGCTTTTTTGTTTTGTAAATAAAATATTTCAGTTTATTGTTTAAATTTTCACTTTTTTAGAATAAAAATAAACCTCCAATGTTTAAAAATAACCTTTTGGTAGATGGGTGCTAAATAATAAATTTGCTGCTATCAAAACAAAATTGAATTTTGCGGAATAATTTAAATGCAACACGATAAACACACTTATTACTTCGAAAAATACTTGCGCAAAGAAATGTCACGCGAGGAGAAAGAAGCGTTTGAACTAAAATTAAATAATGATATTGATTTTAAGTCAAACTTTACTGAGTATGCGTTGAATCATGATAAAATAAAAAAAGCTGAATTAGCAGAATATTTCGATAAAGAAATTATTCCCGATAAACCTAAAAATTACGCTTGGGTTTGGGTTTTATTTTCGGTTTTAGGTTTGGTTTTAATCATAGATTATTATGCAAACCAAAAGTACAATGAAGATCAAAAGGCTAATCAAACTTATAAAGAAGCATTTGTGAGTAGGTTTAAAAGTGCTTTTGTGGAGCCATTTAAAAAAATAACTTTTAAAGATAAAAATAAGCATTCCAATAACCAGCAAACTACCATTAGCGCTGCTGACGAAAATGGGGGAGATATGTATGATGAAATTGCCGATTCCGCTAACATAGCATTGATTGATTCTAGTTTAATTGAAGAAAAAATAATTCAACAATTTCAGCAGTTAATGAATGATAAAAATGCATTTTCAAATATTAAAGATATATTTTTAAATGATAGCATCATGTCGGTTATTGAATTAGAAAAATTTAAAGAGAAATATAGGCTTATAAAAAGTTCTACAGATAGTATTTTAAATGATAGCATAGTTACCAAATTAGCTTTTCAATCATTGGTAAAACAAAACGGAAATTTGAAGCCAATTTTTGTTGAATTTTGGCAATCGTTGGTTGGGTTTTCTGGTTACCAATTCACAGGAAAAAAACTCATTATTTACGGAATTCAAAAGCCATTTGATGTTTTTATTTTAAAGCAAAACACCAATTATATTCTTCATAGTAAATGGGGTGAAACTGCTTTGGAACCAGATAATTTATTACACAAACTTGAAAATTAAATTTTACAAATACCAAGGAACAGGTAACGATTTTATCATGATAGATGATAGAAACAAAACATTTGATGCCAATAACCAAAAGCTCATTGAAAGCCTGTGCGATAGGCGTTTTGGAATTGGTGCTGATGGTTTAATTTTATTGCAGAGCCATGAAAATGCAGATTTTTATATGCAATATTTTAACAGCGATGGACGCGAAAGTTCTATGTGTGGAAATGGAGGAAGGTGCATTGCGCAATTTGCAAAAGACTTAAATATTGTAAATGAAACAGCTTCTTTTTTTGCCATTGATGGAGAGCATACTGCCAATTATGAAAATGGTTTGGTGAGCCTTCAAATGAAGAATGTAAACCATGTTGATAGGAGATCAAATCATATATTTGTATTAAATACAGGTTCTCCTCATTTTGTTCAGTTTTTTGATCAAGATGTAGATTCAATTGACTTAGTTGCTGAGGCAAAAAAAATTAGATATAACAGTGAATTTGCCGCTAATGGAATCAATGTAAATTTTGTTTCTATACAACATGATGTTTTAAAAGTGAGAACTTATGAACGTGGGGTTGAAGATGAAACTTTTAGTTGTGGAACGGGTGTTACTGCTGCTGCAATTGCTTCTCATTTATTCAAAAAAGATGATGCTGTCAAACATCATTTTCAAATTCAAACCAAAGGCGGAAACCTTTCGGTTAATTATTTGTTCAATGAAAATAAATACACAAATGTGTTTTTACAAGGACCAGCCAAATTTGTTTTTGATGCTGAAATAGAATTTTAAAAAAATGAACCGAGCCGCTGGCTCTTTTTAACAGTAAAAAATATATAGAGCCGTAGGCTCGACACATTTTAAGGAAAATAGAATGGCATATCAACGCAGGAAAACAAGTACAGTAAAAATTGGCGAATTACACATTGGAAGTGATCATCCAATTGTGCCTCAAAGCATGACCACCACTGACACCATGGATACTCAAAAATCGGTGGAACAAATTATTAGAATGGTAAATACTGGCTGCGAATTGGTAAGATTAACAGCGCCAAGTATGAATGAAGCGCAGAATTTAGCTGAAATAAAAAAAGCTTTACTTGAAAAAGGAATAAATGTTCCTCTGGTTGCCGATATACATTTTACGCCAAATGCTGCTGAATTAGCTGCTAAAATTGTAGAAAAAGTAAGGGTAAATCCTGGAAATTATGCCGACAAAAAGAAGTTTGATACCATTGATTACACCGATGAAGAATACCAAGAAGAAATTGATAGAATCAAAGAAAAATTTGTTCCATTAATAAAAATTTGTGCAGCTCATGGAACTGCTTTGCGAATTGGAACTAATCATGGTTCATTAAGCGATCGAATTATGAGCCGATATGGCGATACCGCGCTTGGAATGGTAGAAAGTGCCATGGAGTTTTTGCGAATAGCAGAAGATGAAAATTTTCACAATATTGTACTTTCCATGAAATCAAGTAATCCGCAAGTAATGGTGCAAGCTTACCGATTATTGGTAAAAACCATGGATGAAAATAACATGCATTATCCTTTGCATTTAGGCGTTACCGAAGCGGGTGATGGTGATGATGGAAGAATAAAATCTGCATTGGGAATTGGTGCTTTACTAGAAGATGGAATTGGTGATACGGTAAGAGTTTCCTTAACTGAAGATCCCGAATTTGAAGTGCCAGTTGCAAAAAAAATAATTGAAAGATATAACCAAATTCAGCAAGATAATTATCCTCAAATTGACTTAAATAATTCAACAAAAACTGACTGGAGTGCCTTTGAATATAAAAGACGTGAAAGTCATGAAGTATATAATTTTGGAGCGCATCAGGTTCCAAGGGTAATCATTGATTTTAGTAATAATATAAATTTACAAGCAAGCGACTTACAAGCTATTGGACATATTTATGATGCGTCAATCGATAAATGGCACATGAGTGATTTGGGTTCAGATTTTATTTTTTTAGGTGAAAATAAAGCTGCATTTATGCTGCCAATGGGTTTAAAAGCCATTTATCATTCATCGGTTTGGAATATGGTAAATGATAAAGTAAATGCTTTTCCTTTATTTACTACTGATGAAATATTGCAAGGCAAACATCAAATAGCCCATTCAAGTACTTTGAATTTTGTGAAATTAGATGCTGACACTATTACTGAAAAAATCATTGCGCAAGCAAATGAAATAAAAAATGTAGTTTATATTGTTGAATCAAAAGCGGCAAATCCAATGACGATTTTACGTGAATTGTTTTTCAAAATGAATGATTGGAATGTAAAAAACCCAATTGTTTTAGCACATAATTACAGTTCAGAAACCGATGAAGAAAAATTCATGTTGCATTGTTCTACCGATTTTGGTGGACTATTAATTGATGGTTTTGGTGATGGCATTTTTATGACTGCTAATGCAATTGAAAACAAAAGAATCAATCAAATAGCTTTTGGTATATTGCAAGCGGCACGAACCAGAATTTCAAAAACGGAATACATCAGTTGTCCAAGTTGTGGGCGTACATTATTTGATTTACAAGAAACAACTGCGCTTATACGCAATAGAACGGACCATTTAAAAGGAATAAAAATTGCAATTATGGGTTGTATTGTGAATGGGCCAGGCGAAATGGCCGATGCCGACTATGGTTATGTAGGAAGTGGTGTAGGAAAAATAACTTTATACAAAGGCAAAGAAGTAGTAAAAAGAAATATTGGAAGTGAAAATGCTGTAAATGAACTAATCGAATTAATAAAAGACCATGGTGATTGGGTAGAATTATAAATATTTGACAAATAATACCAACTATTTACACTTTTTTATTGTCAATGATTTTGTTAGTGACAAAATATATTTATTTTGCCAACCCAAATACTAAAAATACTAAACAAATAAATAAAAATAAATTATGAAAAAGTTAATACTTACAACTTTAAGCATTGGACTTGCATTAGGTTCATTTGCTCAACAAAACCTTCATTTAAAAAATCAAGGTGTTTTAAATAATTC
Organism: Bacteroidota bacterium; assembly: GCA_947453415.1. Classification (GTDB taxonomy): domain Bacteria; phylum Bacteroidota; class Bacteroidia; order UKL13-3; family UKL13-3; genus JAAFJM01. The sequence goes on from CANGGG010000002.1 coordinate 89,734, forward strand.
ACCAATAAAAGCCAAAGCAAAATCGGGACTTTCTAAATCAGATAGATCTGAATGGTACAATCCTCTTGATATTTTAGCAAATGGAGATTTTAAAACTTATGTTGGTTTTATGATGAATGATTCATTGGCTAAATATGTAGGCGCTGATGGTGTTGCTTCACAAGGAAGAACTTATCAAGCTGTAGCCACTATTATAGATCCTAAAGATGATGCAATTGATTTAGGAGCAGATCCAACTATTAAAATGAGTAAATTTACAAATTATTCAGTAGATTCAATTGCTTTCAATTATGCTTACGTAAGAAGAGTGGATTCAACTACTGATGATCTTGCCAATAAAGTAGCAGTTGTAGATACTTTATTTGTATATTATTTTATGGGTGCTCAAATATCTACTACGCAATCAATCTCTGGATTAACTTCTAAGTTTGGTTATGTTGGTTACGATTTTACTAAAAGACGCCCAAGTAATTTTTTCTCTATTGATACAATTTTGTTAACTGCTGATTATAACACTGGAAAGCCTTCTTCTACTGGTTGGAAATTAAGCACCATTGCTATTAAACCTACTAAGGCAATGACTATGAATTCAAATGGTGGAGCTAATAAAAGTAATTTAATTGGATATTCTTTCATGTTTAAAAATGGTACAACTTACGATGATACTTATACTTACGAAGATTTAAGAGATTCAACTTTAACAACTGGTAACAAATGGGTAAATTATTTTTTATACCGCCAAGGTGCCAATGAAGGTACTGCTTTAACAAGTACTTTTTACAATAGTTCATTATTTGTTCCTCAACGTTTTTCTTACAAAGTAACTAATGGTTGGACTGGTTGGTATCCTGGTCAAGGATTTACAAATGATTTTTATTTAGATGCAGGTATTAAATTATCATCTACTAATATTGGTGTTAAAGAAGTTCCCAATTCATTCTCATTAGGTGATGCATTTCCTAATCCTTCAAGCAATGATGTAACTATTGCATTTGATTTAAAATCGAACAACAATGTAAGCATTAAATTGGTAAACTTAGTTGGTCAAGAAGTAATGAACATTGCAAATGATAATTTTTCTGCTGGTGCAAATGAAGTAAAATTCAATGTAAGCAACTTAACTGGTGGTGTTTATTTTTACACAATGACAGTTGATGGTGTTAGCCAATCACAAAAAATTATGATTAAATAATTTTATAAAATTTTATAAAAAAATCCCCAATGGTGTAAACTATTGGGGATTTTTTTATTTTAAATGCTTTTCAATTTACCAATTGAATTCAATGTTGCTTTGCACCGCAAACATTGCCTATTTCATCTATATTGTTAATTTGTGGACTAAGGAATGGAATTCCTAAATTAAGTCCTCTAATAATAAAAAAACAGGCAAAAAGAATAGCAAAAGCAGGAACAAATCTGTTTACTTGTTGTCTGAACTTTAAATTTACTATTTGCCCAAGCATTGAAATGGCAAACATCATAGGGAAAGTTCCTAACCCAAAAAGTAACATAAATAAAGCGCCTTGTAAAGCTGATTGCATGGCTAAAGAAGCTATCAATGCTAAATATACAAAGCCGCAAGGAAGCAATCCATTTAACGCGCCTATTAAGAAAAAAGAAGCATTGTTTTTACTCGTAAATAATTTACCAAACCACTTATTTCCCCAAAAATTTAATTCCATTTTATTGGCAATTTTTGGTAAAAATATTTTTAAAAAGGTGATTGTTAAAATTGAAATACCCGCAAAAATACTTACTGATTGCTGAAAGCCAGCTAACTTTAATTGAAAACCAAGCGTTCCAATAATTGCGCCTAAAAGCGCATAAATAAAAATTCTACCCGCATTATACATCAGTCTTGTAATCCATAAATGGCTTGCCGAATTGGTATGTTTTGGTAATGCAAATGCAATGGGTCCACACATACCAGCGCAATGCAAACTACTCACCAAACCTGTAATGAAAGCAGTTAAAAATAGCATGAATAATTATTGGATTTTAAAGTTTTTTTCTAAATAATGTTTTCCGTTTTTATCGCTCCAATTTAACCTCGCAATCCAATTACCTTTTTCAAAATCAGTCAAATCAAATTTGCTTGTAATGGTATCAGTAATTTGCACATCAAATTCCTTGTCGTTGGCTTTATTGGCCAAATAAATCAATTGTAATTTAGCATTTGAAATTGGATGAATCTTTAAGTTTTTAATTGCCAAAATTGATTCACTATTATTTTGATTAAATTGAAAATTTAAAAGGCTATCGGCTCCTTTATTTTCGTCAATAATAGCTTGATAGTTTTCACCTTTTTCGTAGTAATCAGTTTGAATCAATGAAATGTCTTCCTTCATCATTCTTACAGCCATTAATATAATAAAGCCCATGAACATGGCCATAAAAATAACTAATTTAGTTCCCCAAGTAATTTTCATTTTCTATTTATTTTTTTCAATTTTAATTAACTGGCGCCAAAAAGTTAGATTTAACTTGTTCAATAAATACGCCTTTACTCTTTACATTTATTATTACTTCATTTCGGTTGCTTTCTATTGATTTTGGTTCAACTTCAATAAAGAAACTTGTTTTTTCAAGTTCATCATTTGGTATAATAATATTGTCATGGTCAACTAGTACAATTTTTCCTTTTGGAATTACTAATTCAAGCTCAATAGGGATGGAATCAAAAGTTTTGTTAACAAATTCTATATTGTATAAATTACTAATATTTCCATTGGCTTGAGTTTGATAAAGCATACCTGCAGTTCTATTCAAAGTTGTTTCCACTTTTTTTCTACTTGCTACCAAAAATACTAATACCGTGAACAAAATAATTAATACCACTGAATAGCCAACATTACGCAAAGAAAATTTAAAGCCTTCACCTTTATCAATGCCATTTTTTGAGTTAAAGCCAATCAATCTTTTTGGCTTATCAATCTTTAACATTACTTCATCACAGGCATCTACACAAGCTGTACAATTTGTACATTCTAACTGTGTACCGTTCCTTATATCTATTCCGGTTGGACAAACATTTACACATAATTTGCAATCAATACAATCACCTTTAATTGCTGTGTTTTCTTGTTTATGAGCTTTTCCCCTAGGTTCCCCACGAATGTAATTGTAAGCAACTACAATAGAACTTTGGTCAAGCATTAAACCTTGAAGTCTTCCGTAAGGACAAATAATTACACAAACAATTTCGCGTAAAAAAGCAAATACAAAGTAAAAAATAGTTGAGAAAAGTAACAATGCCGATAGTTTACCTAAATGAGCCATCAGGCCATCTGTTACAAGTAATTTTAGGTTATGAACTCCAATAGTATAGGCCAAAAATGTATTAGCAATGAGGAAGGAAATTAAATAAAATATTACATGCTTAGTGGTTTTTTTAGCTATTTTTTCAGTATCCCAATCTTGTTCTGCTAATTTTTTCTGTTGGTTGTAATCGCCTTCTATTAAATATTCAATTTTACGGAAAAGCATTTCCATAAATATAGTTTGAGGGCAAGCCCAACCGCACCAAACCCTACCAAACAAAACGGTAAAAACTATGATGAATAAAATAAAAGTGAGCATTAATAATGCAAATAAGTTTAAATCTTGAGGCCAGAAAGGCATGCCAAAAATGATAAACTTACGTTCTAACACATTAAATAAAAGCATTTGGTGTCCATTCATTTTCAGAAAAGGACTTGTAAAAAACACAATGTATAAAAACCATGCAAATAAGGTTCGATAGAAATACAAATTACCTTTAGGTTTTTTTGCAAAAATCCAAAGTCTTTTACCTTTTTCATTAACATTTGGTAAACTATCGCGGTAATGCTCGCCATCTAATGCCTTTGCAGGCTCCACTTTATGCATGTTTTTATTATAAAATTGTATTTGAAAACTAATTTTTTCAGGAAACTAATTCTCAATAATTTCTTAAAAAAATGAACCACATAGACACATAGGTTTCATAGTTTTATTCTATGTTTTCTAAGTATCTATGTGGTTTAATATTTAATTTGAAGCTGTTGCTAAACTATCTGTTGTAACATTGGCTATTTTTAAACTATCGGTAACAGCAATTGATTCCATTTTAGTTCCTTGAGGAGCTTTAGGAGCTACGGGATTTGAGCCTTGTAAAGTTAAAATATAACTTGCCAATTCTGCCATTTGTAATCCATTCAAAGATTTTTCCCATGATATCATTCCTTTTCCCGTAACACCATATTTTATGGTTTTAAAAATGTCGGAAACTTGACCTCCATGTAACCAAAATTCATCGGTTAAATTTGGACCTACATTTCCACCAGCATCTGGTCTATGGCAAACGGCACATTTAGCAGTAAATAAAGTTTTTCCTTCTGTTAGTTGTTTTGCATCTGCAATTATTTTTACATTGCTTTCATCAATGGCATTTCCTACTTTTTTTAAGTAAGCGGTTTTGGCCACTTCTGCTTCTGCTAACTGATCTTCATATTCTGCTGTTTGTAATTTTCCACTTCCAGCATGATACCATAATCCATAAATAATAGCAATTACAATTGTGGTATAAAACATAAAGTTAAACCATGGTGGAGTAGGATTGTCAAGTTCTACAATGCCATCAAAACTCTCATCTAACATCAATTCTTTTTCATGTTTCAATGAATGAAGTGAGAATAGTTTTTCAACTGTTGTTCTTTCTTCTTCTTGAGCAGATGCTGGCTTATTAATTTTTTTCATGGCTACTAAAGTCAAGTATAATAAACCAACAACTATCAATATAAGTATAAAAATTATTACACTCATTACTTTTATGTAAAGTGTATCAAAATCGCCATAATTAAACGTGGCTGCTGCTGCCATACTTCTATTGCTTAGCAATAAAATCAAACTGGCTAAAAATATTTTTATTTTCATTTTTTTATTTTTTATTTTTAACATTATTCAAGCGGTTTATTCTTCATTTCATCAATGTATTCTTTTTTTGTTTTGAATAACCAAATGGCTACAATTACAAAAAACCCAGAAAATACAACTAGTGAAAACATTTGATAAATGCCTATACCGGTTATTTCATGCAATAAGTTACGAAACATATATTTATTTAAAATTAGTTTGTGGTGGGTTTATTTAATTTAATATCAGTACCCAATCTTTGCAAGTATGCTATCAATGCTATTAATTCTTTGTCACTATCTAATTTTATTTTTTCAATAGCTAAATTTTCACTGATACTTTTTGCTTGAGTTTGCAAATCTTGTATTGCTTTTTCTTCGTAACCTTTTTCATAAGGAACACCCAAAGTACGCATTGCATTTATTTTGGCTTTTGTATTCGAAATAACTAGTGTTTGGTCTGCTAACCACTGATATGCTGGCATAATAGAACCTGGCGACATTGATCTTGGGTCTATCATATGATTATAGTGCCATGAGTTTGGATATTTTCCACCAACGCGCATCAAATCTGGTCCGGTACGTTTTGATCCCCATAAAAACGGATGGTCATACACATACTCTCCCGCTTTAGAATATTCGCCATAACGTTCTGTTTCGCTTCTAAAAGGACGAATCATTTGTGAATGACAACCAACACAACCTTCACGAATGTATAAATCTCTTCCTTGTAATTCTAAAGGAGTATATGGTTTTACACTTGTAATAGTTGGAATGTTTGATTTTATTAAGAAAGTAGGTAACATTTCTACCGCACCACCAATTAAAATTACTACAATTGAAAGCACCATAAATGTCATGGGTTTGCGCTCTAATGCTTTGTGCCAATATGAAGCATGACCAGTAGGCGTATAATTTTTTTCTAAAGCTGGAGCTTCTGCATTTTCATTGGCTACTAATTTTCCTGCAAGCATTGTTTTAGTAATATTATATACCATTACTAATGTTCCAGTTAAAAATAAAGTTCCACCAAATGAACGTAATACATGAAGTGAAAGTATTTGTTTAGTGGTGTCTAAAAATTCATATTTTAATTGTCCAGCTTCTGTAAATTCTTTCCACATTAAACCTTGTGTAAATCCACTCCAATACATTGGAACGGTATAAAACAATATTCCTAAAGTACCAATCCAAAAATGGAAATTTGCCATCTTTTTAGAATGTAATTTTGTATTATAAATTCTAGGAATTAACCAATATAAAATACCAAATGTCATAAAGCCATTCCAACCTAAAGCACCTACGTGAACGTGGGCAACAATCCAATCAGTGAAATGTGCAATGGCATTTACGTTTTTCAATGAAAGCATTGGTCCTTCAAAAGTTGACATACCATAAGCGGTAACACCTACAGCAAAGAATTTTAAAACTGGTTCATCTCTCACTTTATCCCATGCTCCACGTAATGTTAATAATCCATTGATCATACCTCCCCACGATGGAGCAATTAACATAATGGAAAAAGCTACGCCTAACGATTGAGCCCAATCAGGTAATGAAGAATATAATAAATGATGTGGGCCAGCCCAAATGTATAAAAATATTAAAGTCCAAAAATGTAAAATAGAAAGTTTGTATGAATAAACTGGTCTATCTACAGCTTTTGGTAAATAATAATACATCATTCCTAAAAATGGAGTTGTTAGGAAAAATGCAACTGCATTATGTCCATACCACCATTGAACCAAGGCATCTTGAACACCTGCATACCACGAGTAACTTTTAAACATGGAAACTGGTAATTCAAACGAGTTTACTAAATGAAGCACTGCAACTGTAACAAATGTGGCTATATAAAACCAAATTGCTACGTACATGTGACGTTCTCTACGTTTAAGAATAGTTCCAAACATATTCCAACCAAATACCACCCAAATTACTGTTATGGCAATATCAATGGGCCATTCTAATTCAGCATATTCTTTTGAAGTTGTTAGGCCTAATGGTAATGAAACTGCAGCAGCAACAATAATTAATTGCCATCCCCAAAAGTGGATATTACTTAAAAGGTCGCTAAACATTCTGGCTTTACATAAACGCTGAAGCGAATAATAAACGCCCATAAAAACAGCATTTCCTACAAAAGCAAAAATAATAGCATTTGTATGTAGCGGACGAATCCTTCCAAATGATGTGTATTGATTACCTAAATTAGCCGCGGGTTCGTATAGCTGAATAGCTATTAGTAGGCCAACTAGCATTCCTACTATGCCAAAAACCATGGTGGCAATGGCAAAGTTTCTTACGATTCGATTGTCGTATTGAAATTTTTCTGTTTGCATATAATGTATGTTTATAAATTGAAACAAACGTACACCTAATGCAAATTAATGACCATGTAAAAGTTCAATTTTTGGCTTGAGAGTTTTTATATTTAAATGTGACCCAAGTCATAAAAACCACTTCGTTTTTAAAATTCTTTTTTTTCTGGTAGGGTTCCATCGTCAAAAAGTATTCGAACAGATGGAGTATAATCGTCATCTATTTGACCACTTTTTACCATCCAAATAAATGCAACCAAAAAGCCAATAGCTAATATAAAACTGCATCCTATTAATATAAACATTATTTTCATTTTCTTTTTAGTTTATAGCCCATGGACCATAGACGATAGTAAAATTAACTATGGTCTATCGTCCATTAACCATGATCTTTATTTCATTTTCCTTGCTAATAAATACGTACTAATACTTGTAAAACCAATTACTGTAACTGAACTAATTGGCATGAGTATAGCGGCTATTACTGGCGATAATGTTCCACTAACTGCATAACTTAAACCAATTAAATTATACAATAATGATAATGTAAAACTCACATAAATAACCTTCATTGTATTTTTACAATATTGTAAATAAGCAGGTAAATATTCAAAATTAATAGCATCCATTATTACATCACTACTTGGTGAAAAACTAGCAGTATCTTCACTTAAACTAATACCAACATTTGCAGCTTTTAAAGCTCCAGCATCATTTAATCCATCGCCTATCATCATTACTTTATTTTGGTTGCCTTGCAATGTGTTTATATAAAGTAACTTGTCGGAAGGATTTTGTTGAAATAACAATTCAGATTGTGAAGGAAAAATAGTTTGCAAATAAGTTTTTTCTAATTCGTTATCACCTGATAAAAGATGAAGTGAAAATTTGTGTGATAAATTATTTATTACATGCTTCAAACCCGCCCTGTAAGTATGGTTAATTATAAAGCAACCTTTATTTTCTTGATTTATTTTAATGTAAATTTTAGTATTTAAAAGTGAGTTATTCTCTTCTTTAATATTTAAAAAACTGGCGGAGCCAACTAATACATTATTTCCTGCCACATTCGCTTCAATTCCTTTTCCTGTAATTTCTTTAAAATTATTTAAAATGATAGCAGAATTCATGTCTAAAAACTGAGCAATTTGCTTGCTTAACGGATGAATAGAATTTTGTGTAACAGAAAAAATTAGTTCTTTTTCAAACTCACTTAAAGCATCACCAACAAAGCTAATTTTTGAATCATTACTTTGTGTAATTGTTCCTGTTTTATCAAAAACAATGGTATTCATATTTGCAATGTTTTCAACTACACTTGCCGATTTTAAATAAAATTTATTTCTTCCTAAATTCCTCATTGCATTACCTAGGGCAAAAGGACTTGAAAGCGCTAAGGCACAAGGGCAGGCTATAATTAAAACGGATGTAAAAGCATGTATAATTTTGCTTGTATCATACACCGCCCAAAAAACTGCAGCACTTAATGCAATTGCCAATAATGCAAAAGTAAAATACTTACTTATTTTAGTTTGAAATGTTTCAACTTTACTGTTATTTTCTTTTGCAAAAATATCATTATTCCAAAGTTGAGTTAAGTAACTTTGTTCAGTTAGTTTTTTTACTTCTAACTCTATATTTCCACTAGTTTGTTTGCCTCCGGCAAAAATAATTTCGCCCAACTCCTTTGCTATTGGCTCATTTTCGCCCGATACAAAACTAAAATCAATATTTGCTTTTCCCTTTAATAAAATACTGTCTGTTGGAATAATTTCATTGTTTCTAATCAATATTCTATCACCTATTTTCAATTTATCAATGGCAACAGTTGTGGTTTTATCATGATGAATGGTAACAACGGAAATTGGAAAATACGATTTATAATCTCTTTCAAATGAAAGTGAATCGTATGTTTTTTGTTGAAACCATTTCCCTATTAATAAAAAGAATATTAAACCTGCTAAAGTATCGCAATAACCTAAACCAGTATGTGAAAGAATTTCATAAAAATTACGAATAAATAATACTACTAATCCCAATGCCAAAGGCACATCTATAGTTATTAATTTTTTTCGTAAACCTTTAAATGCTCCAATTAAATAGTCTTGTCCGCTATATAAAAATGTTGGAATAGAAAGTGCTAAGTTTATCAAACCAAATGCAGGTGAAAGGTAATGCTTAGTGGTATTATCTAACCCAAAATATTCAGGAAAACTAACCAACATGATGTTACCAAAACAAAAACCAGCCACTCCAATTTGAAATAATAATTTCCTATTTGGATTCAGGGGTTTTATACTATCAATATCACTCATGTTGAACGATGGCTCGTAACCAATACTTGCTAATAATTCTACTAATTGTCGGAGTGAAATTTTATTTATATCGTAAACAATATTTGCATTTTTCTTTAAAAAGTTCACCCTAACAGCAACTACTCCTTCATTTATTTTATATAAATTTTCAAGTAAATAAATGCAACTACTACAATGAATATTTGGGATTTTAAATTGAAGGCGAGCAATTTTTACATCAATATAATCAATAATTTTTGTTTGAATATTTGGATCGTCTAAATAAGCAAATTTATTGCCAATGATTTGTTTTAAAGACTTTCCAGGTGTTTTTTCAATTGAATAATAAGAAGTAAGGTTATTGTCTGTTAATAATACAAAAACATTTTTGCAGCCATTACAACAGAAGGATTTTTCGGCAATTAGAATTTCATTTTCATCACAAAAATCGCCACAGTGATAACAAGATGTTTTGGTTTTGGTTTTTTTTATTTCTATCATTTTTTATTAAAAAATTATATCATAAAAATACTTCTATTTTCTTTCATAAAATACGATTTTTCGTTTTTCATCAAATCATTTATAATGTCTTTTCTATTGCTTCCAGCAACCAATAAAAAGTTTTCAAATTGATCTAATATACTAAATAATTCATCTTCATAAAAGGCTGGATCTATTCGAGTAATTGAAAAATTTAAACGATAAGTTTTAATATAATTGATCAAAAATTTTTCGTCTTTATTTGCTTCAAAAGTTGATTTTACAATTAGTTGTAAAGTAGCATTTTTAGTTTGGTCACTTATTAAATAAGTAAATAATTTAATAGCCTCAAAAGATGTAGTAGTTCCATCAAAAAGCAAAATGATATTTTTTAATTCATATTTTTTTGAAGGTAAAATAAGTAATGGACATTTACTGTGTGATAATAATTTTTCAATATTATGCTTGCCATTTTTGGTAAGAAAATTTTTAAGAATTCCTTCTTTTCCTAAAATAAATAAATCATAATACATTGATTTTATTTCAAATGTATTGTGATTCAATTTGTCATTATTGAAAAGCACATCAATTTTCAAATTTAAATCACTGCATTTTTGAATAATACTTTGAATAATCTCATCATTATTTAATGGGTTATCACGCATAATATTTTCAATTATTTCTGCATAACTATATTGGCCAAGTTCAATATTGTTTTCTTTAAATAATTTATCAATTCCATTGTGGCTTATTCCCTCAATATAAGCGCCAGTAGAATTATTTAAAAAAGCGGTACTTACTAATGTTTTACTTTGGTCAATTAATGTTGCTGCATTGATGTTATCCTCTAAAAGAATTAGCAAATTTTTGGACATAATATCTTTGATTTAACCTTGATAAATTTAGTATTTATCAGCTTGTCAAATATATTTACAGCACAGTTATTATTCAAATGATTACCCTCAACACATATAATGACTAATGTTCTTATTTAAATAAATAAAAGTCAAAATATACTTTAGATGTACTTATTTTAATTCTAATGATGTTTTTTCTTTTTTAAGTTTTCCTTCTAACCAAAATGTTCCAAATGGAATAAAAGAAACTACAAATGCTATTAAAGTTTTTAAAAAGCTCCATTTTAATACTATAAAAACTTGTAAAAGTAATATGCCATAAACTACAAATAATACTCCATGTAGCCAACCAAAATATTTTACAGGTTCTGGAATATGTAGCATATATTTTAAAGGCATTGCTACAAACAATAAAACTAAATATGAAACACCTTCGGTTAATGCGATTATTCTAAAATTTTTAAGTACTTTAATTTTATTTTTCATTATTGTTTTATTTATTCTGTTGTTTTATTGTTAATCAAATCAAAATTATATTGCTGAATAATGCATTTTACATTACTGTCTAAATTTTCTATTTTGAATTTATATTTTATATTTTTTAACTCATTTTTATGCATCAAACTATCTTGTTTTAAGTCAAAAAAACCAATGCCTTTTTTACCATCAAAATGATATACATAAGGCCAAGAAATATATTGATAAAATCCACTTGTTAGCTGCATGGCCCATTTCGTTTGATTCACGTTATTGCCAAAACTAAAAAATGGTTTTGAGTAGTTTGCATAATTTAAAGCCATTGGCAATATATCAATTTGTTGAATGGTATTTTGGTTAATTTGTGGTTTTACCAAATTGCTATTTGCACTAAAAACAAACATAGGTATTTCATATTTTCCTTGTGTAGTTTGGTAATATGGTTTTTCGTTTTCTGCAGAATGGTCTGCAGTTATAATAAAAATAGTATTTTTATACCAAGGTTCCTTTTTAGCTGTTTCAAAAAATTGTTGCAACGCAAAATCCGAATACTTTATAGTTCTATGAATAGGTAATGTTCCTTCTATAAATTTATTAGATAAATGACTAGGAATGCTATATGGATGGTGAGATGATAAGGTAAATACACTGCTAAAAAAAGGTGTTTTATTAGTACTTAATTGCTTTGCAAAATAGTGTAAATAGGGTTCATCAAAAATTCCCCAATGCTTGTCAAAATCTAATGGATTTGGATATTCATTTTTACCAAAATATTTTCCTCCATTTGTGATAGCAGTAAAATTATCAAGACTCATAGTACCATTTTTTCCCCCATGATAAAAACTAGTTTGATAACCCATTTCACTTAAATAGGCACTAATTCCTTTTAGTTTATTTGCTTGATAGTAACTGTTTGGGTAATCATTTTCCATCCATGTTGGTAACGATGCTTCAATAGCCGGAATTCCTTCAATAGAACGTTTTCCATTTGAATAAGCATGGTTAAAAACCAAACTTTTAGTCATTAAAGAATCAATAAAAGGTGTATATCCTTTTCCATTGTTATAGTAACCAACATATTCTTTTCCCATACTTTCAATGATAAGAATAACAATATTAGGTTTGCTATTTTGATCATTAAAAGTGGAAGCATTTTTTATAGGGTTATAGTATTTTTCTATAACAGCATTTGGAAAATAATTTTCAGGTTTTAACCCTACTTGTTGTGAACTTACTATGAATTGAAATGGCGTATTTACAATTAAAGGAACTAATTCTGCTCTACTTATTCTAGCGGCATCAAATGTGCTTATTGGCGTTAAATTTACGCCACCTCGTGCTCCCAAAAATGTAATTAAAGCAATTGGAATTAATATTAAATATTCAGCTTTATATTGTGAAGAAATATAGTTTATTTTTTGAATTTGAATTTTTGAATCTATTATTTTATAAAAGTAATATATCATATATATTAATAGTACTAAAATTATTAAAATATACCAATAGTCTATAAAATAATTTTTCCAAACACCACTTAATTCTTCAGCCATTTTTATTAATTCTAAACCTGATCGTTTTCCTGAAAAACGATAATATTCAGTATCAATTAAATTTAATAAAACAGCTAAGCTATTTATAAAGTAAAAATACCATTTTAAAAATAATTGGTAGCCTTTATTTTCTCTGAATTTAAATGGAATAACATGTAATAAAATGAGTAGAGAATTGGAATAAATAATGGCAGAAAAATCGAACAAAAGTCCAACGTAAAATGAAAAAAATATTTCATTTTTTTCAAATTGATAAAAGGATGGATTAAATATCAGAAAAACTATTCTACAAATGCTGTAAATTACTAAAACTAGTAGAACACGGAAGAATAATAATTTTTGATAATATAATTTTTGAAACATTTTTGATTATAAAATTTATAGTCTATAAATTTAAATTTTAACTACTTAGAATGATATTATTTTACTACACTTCCTAACTCAATG
>CANGGG010000003.1 GCA_947453415.1 Bacteroidota bacterium
AATAAAAGAGCAATATATGAAAATTGGTGAAACAAAATAAATTGCTTTGTAAAATGAAAAAACCATGACTATTTTTAATAATAATCTATTTAATTTGAATGCATGAAACATGCAAAAATAATTTTCGGTTTTTTATGTTGCCTTTTGGCAATAAATAGCCATGCGCAACAGGATTTAATATTGCTGGATAGCAACACTTTTAAATTAGGTGAAGGTGTGGTTTTAAGTAAAGTTTCTTTCCGAGGTTTGTCCGTAGTAAACGACCAAGTTATATGGGCTAGCGGTAGCCGCGGAACGGTTGCAAAAAGCACAGATGGTGGAAAAACATTTAATTTTCAGCAATTAAAAAATTATCCAAAAAGTGATTTCAGAGACATTGAAGCTTTTGACGACAAAACAGCTGTGATGCTCAGTAGTGGATCTCCAGCTTATATTTTAAAAACCATTGATGGTGGCGATACTTGGAAGGAAGTTTATGCAAATTTGGATACTGCATATTTTTTAGATGGCATGGATTTTTGGAACAATCAAAAAGGAATGATTGTTGGCGATCCAATAAATGGGAAATTTTTATTGCTTCAAACCCATAATGGTGGCGATACTTGGAATTTAATTGACGAAAAATATTTACCAAAAGCCGAAAAAGGAGAAGCTGTTTTTGCTGCCAGTGGAACCAGTATTAATTGTTGGGGAAATAATGAATTTGGATTTGTTAGTGGTGGAATGCAATCAAGTTTTTACAAATTTAAATCGCCAAAATCCTTTGCTAAAAAAATAAATTTAACCATTCAACAAGGTGCCAATGGCAAAGGAGCATTTTCCTTGGTAAAAAGTAATAAAACATTTATTGCCGTTGGGGGTGATTATATGAAAGATTCTGTTCGTTATAAAAACTATGATGAAATTGGAGTAAATTTATATTACGAAGACATGGGTTCCACTCCTTTTGGTTACCGTTCTTGCATTGAAAAATTGAACGGGAATTCTTTCATTGCATGCGGCAGCAATGGCGTAGATGTATTTAATTATAAAACCAAAATTTGGAAAAACATTAATCAACAAAACTTCAATGTGGTAAAAAAAGCAAAAGTTGGAACAGCTGTTTTTATTGCTGGAAATAAGGGAAAAATTGGGAGAGTGGCTGCTGGCTTCTAGCAACTAGCAAATGTAGAAGAATTAACGGTTTGCATATTTGCTATTGTAATGAAATGAAGGAAGCTACAAACATCATAAGTATTAAAAACTTAAAAGTAAAAACAGACCTTTCAAATAACGAAAACATCCTAGATATCCCCGTTATGGTTTCGTCAAATAGGTTTCTGGTGTCAAAACTTTTATTGTTGCTTTTTTGTAGTCTTTTAAATTCCTGGTGATAATTGTTGTCAAATTGTGTTCAATTGCACATGAGTACTGAATTGCATCTTCAAAGTCATTAAAGTCAGAAGCAATTGCTAAGTCAATTGTTTTACTATTAACTGCTAATACTTGAACCAATGTTTTAAATTTTGCAATTATTTGTCTTGAATGAGTTGTCGAATATTGAGAAAGCAGCACGTAGTCAATATTTGAAAATGAAAGTGAGGAAACACAGATCTTAATTTTACCGGTATCCGCTAGTGAAAACAACAATTCCGCTGATTTATTAAATGGCATTCGTCCCGATAGTAAGTCAATACATACATCTGTGTCTACAAATACTTTATCCATTTTGTTTCTATTTAGCGTATTTGTTTAGTATATGTTTTCTATAGTTAGTTTTATTATCAATGTCTTTTGGTAAATCAATTACTCCTGATAAACTTTTAACCAAAGGTGTTACTTCTTGTTTGTCATTAGGGTCGATTAACAAACCTAAATAGGATTCAATTAATTTTGAAAGACTTGTATTTTTCTTTTTAGCATAAGTCTTAGCTTGCTCAATTACATCTCCGTTTAATTTTAAAGTCAACTTGGTGTCCATTTGTTTTAATAATTATACGTGCAAATTTAATAACATTATACGTAAAAACAAATTTAATTTCTCCAGCCGTTTCATATAACGTTTGGCATGCAGGCGCTTACAATCAGGTATAGGACCCGCACCAGGTTTATTGAGGTTGAAAGCTGTTAGGGGTTCTGCTCATATCCTATTTTTCAGATATACCAATGTACTTTTTTAATTCAGTTTGATTTTCTGCTTGTTTTATTAAAAAGTCTGCTAAGTCTGCTCTATTGATTCCGCCTATGTTAATTCCTTTGAATAATTTATTTTCAATGCGGTATTTTTCTGTCAATTCTTTGTCTAATAACCTTCCTGGTCTCACAACTGTCCAATTCAAATCGGAATGAGTAATCATTTCTTCCATTTTAGTTTTGTCAGCATAAACGTCTTTTAACAAGTATTTTAAAAACATCTTTACCAACCAAGGAACATAATTTTTACTTTCTCCAGCTCCAAATCCGGTAACAAAAATAAACGGAATAGTTATTTTGTTTTCATTATGTATTTCCAAAATTAATTTTGCAAAATCTGAAAAAAGGGTGGTCGCTTTCATGTTCTTGCCAGTACCTAATGTTATAATTAGGGCATCTGCATTTTGTATTGATTTGAATAGGTCAGCTTTATTGGTGGCATCACCAAGTATCATATTTAACGATTGTTTCTCTTCAATATTAATTTCAGATCGAGAAAGTGTTGTAATCGAATGATTTCTATTTAATCCTCTTTTTACTGTTTCTAATCCTATTCCAGCCGAGGCTCCTATGATGGTTATATTCATTTTGCTTTTTTATTGATGTTTTGATGCTAACGTTTTGCAAGTTAGCCAATTTAACCATCAGTTGGATTAAGGATTAATTTGTAGCCTACCAGCTAGAGAAAAATTACCCTCTGTCAATTGGCGGACTGCGAAGCAAAGAAATCCTGCTATCTCAACCCACCTTGTAACTTGAATAGTGGTTGCAAATAGTTTTCAATTTAGTTCTAGGGTGTAAATCCAATATTTTTTGCCAAACAGCGGAGGAATTTCTTTTAAAACTTTAAAACCTAAGTTCTCATAAATATGTCTTGCAGCGACCATGAACTCGGAAGTGTGAAGTGCTATTGTCTTTTCGTTATTTTGTTTTGCAAAGTCAATACACATTTTAGTTAAAACCTTTGCAATACCCTGTCCTTGGTAATTTGGATTGACACCAACCATTCGTATGTAAGACCAATCGGATTTAAATAAGTCTGTAGGATTACCACTGAGAATAACATAGGCCACGCCTATTATTTTGTCGTTGTCGAGGCACACGAAACATTTAGCGATATTAAGAATGTCTACAAATCTTTGTCTGTTTTGAAGATTGCCATTAAAAGTTGCCCAGTTGTCAGGTGTCAAAGCATTTTGGAATTGTCCGTATGCGATGATATGGAGGTCTTGTAATTGGTCAACGTCATTAATTGTCCCGTGTCTATATGTCAAATTATTTTTGGTCATGATGTTGTTTTATGAGTATTTTTATCATTGTCCATAGATTATCTATACTGGAATGTTTCATCCTAAAACCTTCTATCTCAACACAAAATTTTGACCTAAATAAACCCTGCGAACCATTTCATCATCGGCTAATTCTTGGCCTGTTCCGGCTTTCAGAATTTTCCCTTCAAAAAGTAAATAGGCCCTATCAACGATGGAAAGTGTTTCGTGCACATTGTGATCGGTTACTAAAATACCAATATTTTTATGTTTTAATTTTGCCACAATTACTTGAATATCTTCTACCGCAATGGGGTCAATTCCTGCAAAAGGTTCATCTAATAAAATAAATTTAGGGTTCACCGCCAATGCTCTGGCTATTTCAGTTCTACGTCTTTCACCACCACTCAATACATTTCCCATGCTTTTACGCACTTTGTGCAAGGTAAATTCATCAATCAATGATTCTAATTTATCGCGTTGTTCTTCCTTACTCATGTCGGTAAGTTCCATTACGGCTTTGATGTTATCTTCTACACTTAAAGTTCTGAAAATACTGGCTTCTTGTGGCAAATAACCTAAACCTTTTTGCGCCCTTTTATACATAGGCATGGCAGTTAAATCTTCACCATCTAAGGTAACAGTTCCTTCATCGGGTTTTATTAAACCAACGGTCATATAAAAAGTAGTGGTTTTTCCAGCACCATTTGGGCCTAATAACCCAACGCATTCGCCTTGTTCTACTTCAATCGACACATGGTCAACAACAGTTCTTTTCTTGTATCTTTTTACTAAATTATGGCTTTCTAATTTCATGTTTTTGTACTTAAATAGTAGCGGAAATTGGTTTGCAATTATAATGCCATTATTGCTATTTTTTTTAGTTTATTAGTTTATGGACCATAGACGATAGACCATAGTCGATAGAAGATGGAGGATTAAGATTAGCACTTTAAATAAAATAGTCTATCCTCAACAAATCAACTATGGTCTATTGTCTAATTACTATGGTCTGTAAAATTGCCAATTTTGTTCAATTCATGGCAATTGTTATCTTCGCCAACCAAAACAATGAACGAAGCATTTGAAATACAACTGAACGCCTTAAAAGCTGATATTGATTTTTATAGTTATTCAATAAAAGAAGTGGCGATTGAAATGGTAAAAGAAGGTTTTACCAAATATCCAATTTTTATTGCCAGCGAGCATGAAGTAAAAATTGGCGAACTCATTTTATCGAGAGGCGATTATGCCCGCGATAACGATATATATGCATCTACTTTGGAAGAAATGCTTGAAAAAAAAGTCATTGATTCAAAAAAACAAAACGATTTTACAGAAAACTATAAAGGTTATAAAACCCATTGTTGCGTGCTTTGGTTAACACCTACTTCGGCTCAGTTTGTATATATTCCATATAATAAAAATGCAGAAAATTTAGCCGATGCATAATTTCCCAAAAGTAGCAGTCGTTATTATTCATTGGAATAAGGTAGAATATTTGCAAAAATTTTTGCCTTCGGTGCTTGCTAGCAATTATCCAAATTTGCAAATTGTATTAGCCGACAACCATTCGAGTGATGATTCTGTGAAATTTATTGAAGAAAATTATCCTCAAATTCAAATTGTACAAAACGGTTATAATTATGGCTATGCTGGTGGTTATAACCATGCGCTTAAACAGGTAGAAGCAGATTATTATGTGCTTTTAAATAACGATGTGGAAGTAGGTGAAAACTGGATTTTTCCGGTTATAGAAGCCATGGAAGCTGACTCAAGCATTGCGGCAGCACAACCCAAAATGTTACAATATACCAACCGTGATTTGTTTGAATATGCGGGTGCTGCAGGTGGGCATATAGATAAATTTGGATATGTGTTTTGCAGAGGAAGGATTTTTGAAAAATGTGAAGTTGACAGTGGCCAATACCAAAATATAGAAGAAGTTTTTTGGGCAACTGGTGCTTGTTTATTTATCAAATCAAAATTATTTCACGAGGCAGAAGGATTTGACGCTAACTTTTTTGCACACATGGAAGAGGTTGATTTATGTTGGCGATTGCAATTAATGGGTTACAAAATAATCAGTGTTCCCGAAAGTTATGTTTACCATTTGGGAGGTGGAACTTTAAGCAAGCAAAGTGATCAAAAAACTTATTTGAATTTCAGAAATTCATTGATCATGATGCTTAAAAACTTGCCTGCAAATCAGGTTTGGTGGCTTATTCCGTTTAGGCATGCACTTGATTTATTAAGTTCAGGTTTCTTTTTAATTAATGGTTTTCCTAAACACAGTTTGGCTATTCACAAAGCACATTATCATTTTGCAAAACACTTTTTCAAATGGTTAAAATTACGTAGAAAAGTGCAACAAAAAATTACTAATAATAGCATGAAAGGCATTTATAATAAGAGTGTTGTATGGAAACATTTTGTGGAACAAAAACAATTTTACAGCGAGTTATAGTTCCTATTGAAAAAAATGTACTTTCGCACCTCGATTAGACGATAGACGATAGACGATTGGCAATAAGAACAAAAGATGAATTGCCGTTAGCGGTTACTGAGCGAAGTCGAAGTATAGCCAACGGAAAAAGAAATAGAAAAAAATAAAATTATATAAAAAAATAAAAATTATGGCAAATACAGGTGATTTATTTAAAGGCTGTTTTATAAAATTTAATGGCGAATTATGCCAAGTAATGGAATACCAACACAGAACACCAGGAAACTTACGTGCGTTTTACCAAGTAGTATTACGCAATGTAAAAAGCGGCAAACAAATAGAACATCGTTTGCGTGCTGGCGAAAGTGTGGAAATGTTAAGAGTAGAACACCGCGAAATGCAGTTTTTATACAAAGACGGAAGCAGTTTGGTGTTAATGGATCCTGAAAATTTTGAACAAATATTTGTAGATGGTTCTTCAATAGGCAGCACTGAAAAATTCATTAAAGAAGAAATGATTTTGAAAGTAGCTTTTGAAAGCGATACAGTTATAGGAATTGAACCACCTAATTTTGGAATATATGAAGTAACTTATACCGAACCTGGCGTTAAAGGCGATACAGCAACGAATACTTTAAAACCTGCTACTTTAGATACTGGCGCAGAAATTATGGTTCCTTTATTTATAAATATTGGAGAAAAAATTAAAGTAGATTTGCGTACTGAGTCTTACGCTGAAAGAGTAAAATAAAAATTATCAGATATAAAATTCCAATTTCTTCGTTATGCTTGCTATTAAAAAGATCATTTGCGAATAAAAAAAAGTACCTTTTTACAGTTTGTCATATTGAGCGTAGTCGAAATATATTGAAAACGAAAGTAATAAGTTCTCGAGTCCGCTCGAACTGACATGCAAAAAAGCACCTTTTAAGGTGCTTTTTTTATGCTTCATTCATAAACTCATATTTTGGATTGTGGCTGCTGTGCCAATGGTGCAGAATTTTGGCTCTATTTCTAACTATGGTAAAACCATTTTTATGAAAGCGTTCCCAAAGTTCCGTATCTTCATTTCCCCAAGTGGTATACGTTTCATTCAATCCACCAATTTTTTTCCAATCTTGTTTTAGGCAACTTAACATTCCTTTGCTACCATATTGTTCCCACTCGCCATTTTGCTTTGCAATAACAGCCGGTTTATTATTATACAAAAAGAAAAAAATGGGATACCAAACTCGGTTTTTAGCTGTAAAAAAGTTAACTGATTCAACAATATTTTTTGGAAGCGATAAATCGGCATCACAAATAAAAACAAGATTGGTTTCACTTTGGGCAACAGCTTTGTTAAAAGTGTAAGACCTACTGAATTTGATGGAATCAGAGTTAAAAATTAATTTTCCTTTCCACTGTTTTTGAATTTCAGTTTTTAAATCTTCCACATCGTTTGAGTTACAATCAAATACCGAAAGCTCAATTAAATGCTGGTGTTTTGCGGCTTTGATGCTTTGCAATAAATGATTCAAATAATTATCACTTCGGTTATAAATTCCGGTGCAAATGGTAATTTTTTCTAGCTTTTTAAATGAAAATATTGAATACCATAAATAAATGCCAATACCATTTAAATCGCGGTATAAACTATTTGATGAAAAACTACGTTGGGGCGCTTTAAATACAAAGTAAAATGGGTATTTATAGCTTTTTGGAATGATGTTTTTTAAAGCAGTAAACATGATAATTATTTAGCAAAACTAGTTTTAAGTTTTCGATAAACCCATCTTAAATTTAAACCACTCATGTACATTTTTTGAACTTCCAATTTTTCTTTAAATGCAGCATTAATATTTTGGCTTTTAGCATTGGCATGAACCCGGTATGCAGCCATGTGAATGTTAACGTATAAACATGAACGGCTTTTTAGTAAATGTAAAATCAGTTCATAATCAAAGGCATATTTAAAACGAGTTTCTAAAAAGTAATCGCGCTTTAATTGACTCCTGTTAAAAAAGCAAGTTGGTTGGTAAATATTTGGCAGCATGCCTACTTCTAAAACTTTTTCAAACCTTACAGGATTCCCTTTTACCGTTTCTATTTCTTCTCCTAAGGCATTGATGGTAGTACAATTTCCATGCACTAATGATGTTTCGCTATTTACTTCAAAACAAGAAACGGCAGTTTCCACCGCATTTGGCATTAACAAATCATCGGAATTTATAAAAGCAATGATTTCACCTTTACACATTTTAAATGCTTGGTTGATCGCATCTGCCTGACCCAAATCTGGCTTACTTTGCCAATAAGTAATATTGGCATCGTACTTTTTTATTATGTCTAAACTTCCATCATTAGAGCCACCATCCATTACAAAATATTCAATATTTTTATAGGTTTGGTTCAAAACAGAAAGAATGGTTTGCTCCAAAAATTGCGCTTGGTTATAACTAGGTGTAATGATGCTAACTAATGGATTATTCATTTTTACAAATAACGAAAATTTTTATCAAATAACTTTGTATAAATCTAATCAAATCTGATTGATTTTACAGGACTAATTTTGCTTACTATATTTGCTGGCAAAAGCAATAAAACAAGGCAAATTGCAAAGCATGAAACATTTACTAAAATAAAATCGAAAGCTTGGAACGAAACTGGAACCGCACTTACGTAATAATCTTTTTCGGAAAGTTTTATAAAACTAAACTGTTGTTGCAAAACCCCTAATCCTATTGCCAAAGCATTGCCAAGCAATAAACCTCTGATAATAATAAAGGCCGCTAAATTCAAAAATATTTTTATAATATTCAAATTATTCAAGCCCAAAGCTTTTAGCATACCAATCATATTACTACGTTCTACTATTAAAATTAATAAAGCTGTAACCATATTAATAATAGCAACTGCAGCCATCAAAATTAATATAATCATGACATTTACATCCAACATATTTAGCCAATTAAAAAGGTCGGGATAAACTAAATTAATGGGGGTAATGCCCATGGTATATGGCGTTACGGTAGCAAGCAAATTAACTTTAGACTCCAATGAATCAAAATTATTTACAAAAACTTCGTAACCAGTAAATAAATTATTGGACCATCCATTTAATTTTTGAATTTGTTTAATATCAACTATAGCGTACAAATCGTCAATTTCACCCAAGTTAGTATCAAATATTCCAACAATATTGAACTTACGAACGCGAGGGGGATCTTGAATAAAATACACAAAAATTCCATCGCCAACTTTAAACCCCAATTTTTGTGCTAATGATGAAGAAAGTAAAATTTGGTTAGAAAGTTTTACAGTATCTAATTTAGGAATATTGCCAGCTATGATACTATTTTTTAAATACGTAAAATCAAACTGGGAATCAACGCCTTTTAAAACAATTCCTTGAAAATCGTTTTCAGTTTTAATAATACCCGCTTTTATTGCATATTTTTGAAAGTGCTTATATCCATTTTTAGCATTAATAAATTGCTCCACATCAGCATTACCCTCAATAGGCAAACTTTGGTAAGATTGGTTTTGGTCAAGATTATTAATTAAAATATGTGATTGAAAATTGGAAAGTTTTTGACTAACTTGCTGCTTGTAACCACGCGAAATAGCAATTGCTAAAAGCATAACTGTAACACTAATGGCTACCGCCAAAGTAGCTATTCGAACGATAAGTTTAGAAAACGAAGTTTGTTTACTTTGGCTTAAACGTTTTGATATAAAAAAACTTAATTGCAAATTGAATGAAAAAAATTGTCTTCAAATATATACCAAATCATGTTAGTTTTTTGCATCATATGCTTTTAAAAACTAAGTTGAATTTTAAAATGCCGCAACTAAATAAAAAAAATTGGATGCAAAATATAAGCATTTGTTTGATTACACTTTTGCTTATGAATGCAGAAATAAATGCACAAATTATATTGGGTTCCGCCAGAATAGATGCATTTAAACCATTGCTAAAAAATAAAAAAATTGGTTTAGTAGTCAATCAAAGTAGTTTGGTAAATAGCACGCATTTAATTGATACTTTGAAAAGTTTAAAGGTTAATATTACCACACTTTTTTCACCAGAACATGGCCTCCGTGGAAATTATTCGGCAGGAGAAAAAATAAAAAGTGGCATGGATGAAAAAACTGGTTTACCAATTATTTCATTGTATGGAAACAATAAAAAGCCAAGCGCGGAACAGCTAAAAAATGTTGACATTATTATCTTTGATTTACAAGATGTAGGCGCTCGTTTTTACACCTATATAAGTACCTTGCATTATGTAATGGAAGCATTGGCAGAAACCAATAAAACATTGATTGTTTTAGACAAACCAAATCCGAATGGAGACATCATAGATGGACCAGTTTTAGATACTAATTTTCATTCGTTTGTGGGCATGCATCCCATTCCAATTTTACACGGAATGACCATGGGCGAATATGCGCAAATGATCAATGGAGAAAGTTGGTTAAAGCATAAATTAAAATGCAAATTAATAGTAATTCCAATGAAAAACTATACGCATAAAACTGTTTATATGCCACCTATTTTTCCTTCCCCTAATTTAAGAACTTATGCCGCTATTAGGTTATATGCTAGCTTGTGTTTTTTTGAAGGAACTGAAATAAGTTTAGGGCGCGGAACCGACAAACCTTTTGAATGCATAGGCTTGCCAAATTCAAGTATTGGTAATTACGAATTTACGCCAAAATCAATTCCTGGAGTGGCCGATAATCCTCCGCAAAAAGATAAATCATGTAAAGGTTTTTTACTGAGCTATGAAGCAAAAAATATCAATAAAATAAACTTGAATTGGTTGATTGAATTTTATAAAACAAGTAATGATACCGCCCATTTTTTTAATTCATTTTTCGATAAATTAGCAGGTTCCAATATTTTGCGAAAGCAAATAATTAGTGGACTTACAGCCAAAGAAATTGAAAAAACTTGGCAGATAGATTTAGAAAAATTTAAGGTAATGCGTAAGAAATATGTTTTGTATAAAGATTAATATTGCAGCAGCATGAAAATATTAATTATCCGTTTTAGTTCCATTGGCGATGTAGTTTTAACAACACCAGTAATTAGGTGTTTAAAACAACAATTAAATGCAGAAATTCATTATTTAACAAAGCCTAATTTTGAAAGCATTTTAAACACCAATCCATACATAGATCAATTACATATTTTAGATAAAAGTTTGATTGCAAAAGCAAAAGAATTGCAAACAGAAAACTTTGATTTTGTAATTGATTTACACAATAATATTCGCACATTCATTTTCAAAAAAACATTGGGCGTAACAGATTATTCATTCCCAAAACTGAATATTGAAAAGTGGTTATTGGTGAATTTCAAAACCACCAAAATGCCCAATATTCATATTGTAGATAGGTATTTTGAACCCGCTAAAAAGCTTGGAACTTTCAATGATAACAAAGGATTAGATTATTTTTTACCCATAGATTTTTCGTTTAACTATCCTTTAGATTTAAACAAACCATTTATAGCTTGGGCAATTGGAGCGCAGCATTTTACCAAAAGGTTTCCTGTTCATAAAATCATTGAAATTTGCAATAAAATAAACTTGCCCATTTACTTGTTAGGGGGAAAAGAAGATGCAGCTAATGGCGATGAAATTGCAATGCAAAGCAATGGAAATGTAACGAATTTATGCGGTAAATTAAGTTTACATCAATCGGCTTATGTTGTTAAAAACAGTTCACTGCTTATTACCAACGATACGGGTTTAATGCACATTGGGGCGGCTTTCCAAAAACAAATTATTTCACTTTGGGGAAATACCACTCCATTGTTAGGCATGAATCCATATTATGGCAATAATGATGTGAAGCAAGCAATGTTTGAAAACAAAAAAATAAGTTGCCGCCCGTGCAGTAAAATTGGCTTCCACAGTTGTCCAAAGAAACATTTTAAATGCATGGAAGATTTGGATGTACAAAGTATAACAGAAGAAATAAGGTTGATGATTGGTGGAATGTAGTTAACAAAGTAAAAATATATAAAATTAAAGCCGATTGTATGCCTTACAGTCGGCTTTTTGCGTTAATATTGCAACTTAATTTTTATAATAAAATATCATGCTGAAACTTGGAGATAGAGTAAAATTTGTAAATGAAAACATGGAAGGTATTGTGACCAGTTTTAAAGGAAAAAACATGGTGGGCGTAACCATTGAAGACGATTTTGAAATTCCTGTTTTAGCAAGTGAAGTACTAAAAATAGATTTTGATGAAGTAAAACCTGAAACTGCAAAAAAAGAAGTTGACGACAAGCTAAAATCGAAACTAAATACCAATCCATTGGGCATATTTTGGGCTTATAACCGAATGGGTGAAAACGAAGTGGAAGGTGTGTTGCACAATAACACTTGCGATATTTTATTATATGCCATTTACCAAAAAGAAAAAGACGTTTTTAGTTTATACAAAACCGGTAAATTAAACCGTGGAGAAGAGCTAAATATGTTGAAGTTAAATTTGGAAAACTATGATAAATGGAATCCACTTTTGTTCCAATTTATTTTGGCAGACGAAATAAACATGAAGCCGTCAAAGCCTTTACATATTGAGTTTAAAACAAATCCAAAGGAATTCCATCAATCGTTAAAATACTGTTTCTTTTTACAAAAACAGGCATATATGTTTAAGTTAAATGAAGAGTTTACACAATTGAATTTAACGGCATTGAAACAAAAAGATTTTTCTGAAAAACCTAAAGTTGAAACCATTGATTTAAGTGCCAAACCTGAACCAGTAATAGACTTACATTTTGAAAAATTATTGGAACGTGGTTATACTACTCAAACCAACGATATCATTGGCGTACAAATGGATGTATTTATAAAAACTTTAGAGGCCGCTTATATCAATCAAATGAAAAGTATTGTGTATGTTCATGGAATTGGCAACCAATATTTGAAAAATAAAATCCATACTTTTTTAACTAAAAACAAGCGACTTGCCAAACATTTTGAAGAGGCTGATCCTTTAAAATTTGGTGGCGGTGCAACGTATATTGAAATTGGTTAGAATTAGAAAAAAAACAACATAAATAATTGATAATTGCAGTTTGAATATTCAAAACAAACAATGAGATTGCTTTCCCGCTTTGGCGGGACAGGCTTCGCAATGACGACAAAATCGAAAATTTTTTTATAGCCGATGTTGGCGTCCTCGCCAAAATCAATAAAAATTACAGTTTACTTTTTACTGAATTTATCACCAAAAACCTTTTTGAATTTTTCTAATTTTGGCGCAATTACATATTGGCAATAAGATTGTTGACTGTTTTGATTATAATAATTTTGATGGTAATCTTCGGCAGGGAAATAATTATTCACAGCGGCTATTTCAGTTACAATTGGATTGCTAAAAGCACCCGATTGATCTAAGTCTATTTTGTATTTTTCAGCTGCTAATTTTTGCGATTCACTGTTATAAAAAATGG
Organism: Bacteroidota bacterium; assembly: GCA_947453415.1. Lineage (GTDB taxonomy): Bacteria > Bacteroidota > Bacteroidia > UKL13-3 > UKL13-3 > JAAFJM01. The sequence continues at coordinate 13,349 of CANGGG010000003.1, forward strand.
CAGAACGGTATTGTGTTCCTCTATCATTTCCTTGTTGGTTCAAGGTTGTTGGATCGTGAGTTTGCCAAAAAATAGATAGCAAAGTTTCATAAGAAACAATGTTTGAATCGAACCAAATTTTACAAACTTCTGCATGTCCTGTTCTTCCATCACAAACTTCTCGGTATGTTGGGTTCTTAACATCCCCATTACTGTAACCACTTTCAATTTTTGTTATTCCGTTTACTTGTTGAAAAACGGCTTCTACACACCAAAAACATCCTGCACCAAAAACGGCAGTTGATAGTGAATCATTGTTAACTATATTCATAACTTTATTTGTCTCTTTTGTTTTTTTAGTTTTGTTTTGAGCACAACTTGTAGTGCTAATTATTAATAATGCTTGCAAGTAAAAAATAGTTTTTATAATTTTCATTTTTTTAAATAATTTATTCAATGGCAAATAAGTATTCCTTTAAACATAAACACATTTTATTATTAATAAGTTTTATAAGCTGCAGCACTTTTTTTGCAAAAGGCCAGGTGATAAATACCGCAACCCTTGACACCACTGACATTGAATCGAATGGAAAATTTAAAATAAATGGTTTTATTGACACTTATTATGCTTGGAACGACAACGAACCAAACGAAAAAGACATTCCCTATTTCAATTCTTCACAGCGACATAATGAGTTCAGTATTAACTTGGCTTATATTGATTTCAATTATTCGAGTAGTAAAATTAGGGCGCGATTTGTTCCTTCTTTTGGTAGTTTTATGAATGCTAATTACGCTACTGAAACGGGAACTTTAAAAGATTTGCTAGAAGCAAGAGTTGGAGTAAAACTTTCAGAAAAAAAAGAAATTTGGATAGATGCTGGTGTTTTAGGTTCACCTTTTACAAATGAAAATGCAGTAAGTAAAGACCAATTAATGTACACAAGAAGCTTGGCTTGCGAATTTGTACCTTATTACTTATCTGGTGTTAGGTTAAGCGTTCCTATATCAAAGAAAACAAATTTTTATGCTTATGTAATCAATGGCTGGCAGCAAATAGTAGATTTAAACCACGACAAATCATTGGCCATTCAGTTTGAAACCCGCCCAAATAATAACTGGCTTTTGAATTGGAATGTATATGCCGGAAACCATCAAACTATTTATTATCCAAACCACCGCATGCGCTATTTTAGTGACGTATATGCCATTTATGCTCCCGCAAAAAGCAAACTGAACATGTCGGCTTGTTTGTATGCAGGCATGCAGGAAATAAAAGATACTGTAACGGGAGTTTTGAAAAATGTTTTTTGGAGTCAAGCAAATATTACAGCACGTTATTTTGTAGCAAAAAACTGGAGCATTTCAGGACGAGTTGAAGCCTTTATTGACAATGATGAAGCAGAAGTTATCAGCATTACAAATGAAAAAGGATTTAATACTTTTAGCCATACTTTAGGGTTAAATTACCATGTAAATAAAAATGCCATGTTTCGCATAGAACAACGAAGTATTTACGCAGATAAATATATTTTTGAAGCTACAAAAAATCGAATAACCAATACTTCAAATTATATTGTTGGAAGTTTAGCAGTTTGGTTTTAAGAAGTTATTTTAAGGAGTTCCAATTGAATTTAAAATAGTTGATTTACCATCAGTAATAATCACTTTAGCATTTGGAGAAGTGATTAAACCTTTCATAATTTCTAAATTTTTATATTGTAACATTTTATTCGACAAAGAAGAATCAATAATTGTTTGTGCAATTTTAATTCCTTGAGCTTCTATAATCAACCTTTCAGCTTCCTTTTTTTGTTTGGTAATTAAAAATTCCATTTGTAAAGAAGCTTGTTCTGCATTTACTTTATCCATAATTGCTTGAGAAAGTGCAGGAGGTAAAATAATGTCTTTAAGCAATACAGCGTCCACCACAAACCCTTTATTACCTATATGAGAAGTTAATTCATCAGCAATTACTTTTTCTACTTTTTCTCTTTCAATTGCATATAATTCTTTTGCAAAATACCTTGAGCTTACTTCCCTAGCAGTTGCTAAGAAATTACTTTGCACAATTACATTTTGAAAATTTGTACCAAAATTCGTGTAAACATCTTTTGCTGATTCTGTTTTTACGTGATACAAAAGCGTAATTTGAGCATCTACACTAAGTCCTTCTTTAGTTGGCAATGGTAGTGTTTCATATATTTCAACTGTACGAATATTTATTGAAATAACCTTTGACAAAAACGGGTTAAAAAAAATCATTTCACCCGCTGAATAAGGTTTTTGTTTTAGCTTTCCCAATGTTTGTTTAAGCGCCATTTCACCAGGCCTAATGATGGAACAATTACTTAAAAAAAGAAGTCCGAAAATGCCTAAGAATTGATAGTTTTTCATAGTTTTTATTTTTATTTATTGGTTTATTTTTTAAAATTCAACATGTAATCTCAATGCAAAAACATTTGAAGGGCCACGGTCAATATTATAAGCTGGGTTAACTACCAATTGATAATCGGGAGCTAGCCAAAAATGATCTTCATGTAAAAGAAAATTATAGAACAATTCAAATATCATTTCGTTTCCATAGTTTAATTTACCATCTCCAATCATAAAACCTTTTCCACCTGCTTTTAAATAATTAGCATGATTGGCTGAAATGCCATTGGCTACAAAAGCAATTCCTAGTAAATCTTCATGGCGATGCCACATTTTTCCATCCATTGAAATACCAGCACTTATACTTTGGTCTATTTCGGTAAAGGCCCATGTTTCATTGATTCCATCGTTCCAGCTTAAGCGTGAAAATACCCCAATATTATCGGTAATAGCTTGCTCAAAATTGATCCCAAAACCATATTTATTATTGACTCCACCTGTTCTTGTAGTTGTTATATCAGGAATTGAACCAGGTAATAAATTTTTAATGGCATTGGCATAATTTCCCATATTTGCAAAATTTTCAAATATGAGAATTTTAATGCTACCTTTTCTTATGTTTATATGAATTGTTTTCTCCACTTCTACCACATGCGCATTGTATTTTTTAAAATTAGATGCTAATGTTGGTCCGTTTGCATTTTCAGGAACCAATGCGCCTGCATATCTAAAACTCCAAGTTGGACTAACATATTGCAACACAATTCCAACAGTATAACCACGTGTATTAGCAGCATAATCCCATGCCCCATTACTCATCAGCGACCAATTTAAAAATTGAGACCGAGGATCGTGAGAATATGAATTATTATCGAAATAATCGGCTAAACTAATTTTTCCAGCGGTTATTGAAAAATATTTTTCGGGTTGAAAAGAAGCTATTTTATTCAAGCCATCAGGTTGCCAAATTTTATTATTATTTAAAGTAAATTTTTGCGTAATAAATGCTCTTGCAATATAAGGTTGTGGCGATGGGTCACCAATTCTAAAGGTTTCTCCATTGGTAAAACCGGCAATTCCTCTGGCTTTACTTAAACCACTACCACCTGCTAATTCTGGATTAAAATATGCTTCAGCGCCTTTCCATAATTTTGTTCCGAAAAACAAAGTGGAAGTTAACGAAATGGCATCTTCCTGTTTGGAACTTAAACTAAAATCACTGGCATAATTACCATTTACGCCTGGTTGCATTTGATAAACGGTAGTTTGTTGAAAATGGAAACTAATTTTGCTAGAAGAATCAACACTATTTTGACCAAATGATTGGTTATTCATTCCAATGAATGAAAGAAAATAAATTAAAATTTTAAAATAGACTTTTTTATTCAATTCAATCATTATTTATTTTTACCTAATTCTTCTAATATTTCTAAATGTTGTTTTTCAAGTTCATGTAAATGCTCTCCTTGATGATTTAAAATAAAGTCTATTTTTTCATGTAACATTCTTATTTCTAGTTCAGCTTTTAAATTAATTTTATAATCGTTTTTTGATCGTAATCTATCTCTTTCTTCTTGCCTATTTTGACTCATCATAATAATTGGAGCTTGAATAGCCGCTAAGCAAGATAATACTAAGTTTAATAATATAAAAGGAAAGGGATCAAATGCTTTATTTTGAAGTAAAAAAAAATTTAAGATCATCCATAAAACTATAATTGCAAAGAATATAATAATAAATTTCCAGCTACCACCAAAATTAGCTATTTTATCAGATGTACGCTGACCAAAAGTAAGGTGTGTATCAAAACTTTCATCAACGTTAGATGTCATTAAATCTTGGTTATCAAAACTAGCTAATACATCTTTTTGTAAGGTATTTAAATCTCCATTTTCTTTTTCAAGTAATTCTTGTAATTGTAATTTTTTAAATTTGTTAAATTCTACTTTGCTAATAAAACCATCGGAATTAATTTGAAATCCTTGTTTTTTAATAAATTCAACCAATGAACTATTAATAGTAAACATTGGTTTAACATCATGGGACAAATATGATTTGCCATTGATAGCACAAATAATTTGATGAGAAACTTTTTTCATGAGAATTCTATTTAAAAAAAAGAAAATATAGTCTTAATTAATTTAATAATTAATTTCAAAAATCAATCTTTAGTGACATTAAATGGTAATTTGAAATTGTAGAACAACTTGTTTAATGTTTTTGAAATTGTTTTAAACTCAATTTTGAAATAATTTGTTAACTTTTTTTTAAAATCATAAATGTGTTATATCTAAAATAGTTTGAATTATACAATGCAATGAACATAACCAGTTATTATTAAATATTGGCAAAAAATATTTAATAAAAACAGATTGAAAATAACAAAATAAATGGGGCGATTAAATTTTGTCATTTGTTAAATAAAGTCCTGTTTTAAGTAAATTATATTGCAATTTGAAATTGCAGAACAAACATACTTTTTCGATCGCTTTCTTTTAAATCAGTACTGCTAAAAATTGGGCGGTTTTGATAATTTAAAGTTAGCTTACTTCTATAACCACTGATGTACCAATTTAAACCTGCATCGTATTGAAACATGCCTTGTTGCAATCGATCAAAGTTACCATGTAAAACCATGATATAAGGTTGTAATTGTCCATTTTTTTCACCTAAAATATTTTTAGGTAATAAAATTCCAACTTGCCCAGCTACGATATTTCCTGTTCCCATCATTGGAAATGCATTACCAGCCCCATTTATAGTAGTTGTTCCTCCCACAGCCCCATCGGCAGGATTCATTACGCCTTGGTTTCGGATATAATTTTTACCATAACCTAAATGCATGGCAGTGGCATATGCGCTTATAGCCATTCCTTTTGTTCCAATTGGCGCATCGTAATAAGCATCAACAGCGTAATTAAACATATCTTCTTTTAAAGTAGTTCTCATTGTGGTATCACTATAGCGCCACATGGCATTGGCTTGGTATTGGAAACCAGCACCAATATTAAACACTTTCTTTTTACCCAAATAAGTTCCTGTCATGTAAGGAGTCAAATTACTTTCTTCATCCAAAAACTGATACATGACATAAGCACTGGTTTGAGGATGTGGTGGCATATAACTAAAATCGGAATTTACACTTAAAGGTTTAACAACTGTTGTTGTTGATTTGCTAGCAAGCATCGGATCAGATAAAATAAAACGATAATCAAATTTACCCAATTTACCTTTGCCATAAATACTTAATTTACGCAAAAACTGATCGTTTGCATCATTTGTATTTTGTTCAAACAATGGCGCATCATAACCCATAATACTGGCCACAGCTGGCGAGGCAAAACGGGTAAAGCCTGTCCATGCAGTTAGCCCCATACCAACTTGAAGCGTGCGTTTAGTAACATAATATTCTGCCAATACATCGTGAAAGAAAATGGGCATTTTCCTATCACTAATACTGCTAAAATTATTGATTCCTAATTGAGAATAGAAAAAAACTTTGTCGGTAACCATGCCAAAAATTTGTTGGCGCATGCGCCTGATTCCAATATCAGAATTATTAGGAATAGCAAATCCACCAATCGTACTTCCTGGATTCATGTCGGTGTATCTTCCCCAAAGTTGAGCAGTAAAAGTAGTTTTTAAATAATGAGTTCCTTCATCATTTAAATTCATGCGCAGTTCTTTATCAGGTTTGGTTTGAGCGTTAACAATGCTGTTAAAGCCTAAAAATCCAATCATTGAAATGGCTACTATTTTAAAATATTTCATATAATTAAATTATTTTTTTAACTTGTTTTTTTCTAGTTGCATGTGGATGATCAGAAAGTGCCTTGTGATTGTGCAATCCCTTAATGGTAAAATGTCCACCTTCATGATTATATTTTTCTGCCATTTCATGAATATTTTCCATTACACTATGATCTACTAATTTGGCATTGGTAAAGTCAATGGTAATTTGTTTGTTTCTTGGCATGGCATCCAATTGTTTTTTTAAACCAATATAATTACTAAAAATAGCTGAATGTTCTACATCAATAACATAATGTTCCTTGTCTATTATTTCAACATTTAAAAAAGGTTTGAACAAGCTTTTTATCGGAACACCATTTATTAAATGAATAATAATTTTAACTAAAATACCTGCGGCAATACCTACTAATAAATCAGTGGCTAAAGTAAATATGATAGTAGCAACAAAAATCAATAGTTGCTCTTTCCCGGCTCTATGGGTTTTTGCGAATTCTTTTGGCGAAGCTAATCTATAACCTGTAACCATAAGCATAGCGGCTAAAGCTGATAAAGGAATTTGATGAATAATTTGCCCTAAAAACAATACGAAAGCCAATAAAAATACCCCATGAAAAAAGTTAGCCCAACGAGTTTTTGCGCCATTGCTTACATTGGCAGAACTACGAACTACTTCAGCAATAATTGGCAAACCACCAATAAAACTTGAAACCATATTTCCTGAACCTTTTGCATATAATTCTTTATTAAAGTTTGATACCCGTTTAAATGGATCTAATTTATCAATTGCAGCAGCAGTTAATAAAGATTCTAGACTTGCTACCAATGCATAAGTAACCATCATTTGAATGCCAAAACCTGTTAATAAATAATCAAATCGAGGAAACACAATTCCGTCTAAAATATTGGAAGGAAGATTAACTAAAAACTTAGGCCCAAGGCTGTATTCATGTCCATTTAAAAACAAATATTTATGTACAGTTTCTAAATCAAAATAATGCCCTAATGGAATAGCAATCAAAATTACTATTAAAGGTGCAGGTAACATTTTAACATATTTGTTTTTTATCATTGGTAAACCAACAAGAATAACAATGCTAATGAGTGCAATAACTGCTACATCAGGATTCATATTCATCATACTACTTGGTATAGCAGCTATAATTTCAAGCATTTCTTTGCTTTCAGGTTTTACTCCAACTGCGGTATGAAATTGTTTTGCAAAAATCATTATTCCTATTGCCGCAAGCATTCCATGAACAACTGACGATGGGAAGAAATTACTTAACACACCTGCTTTAACTTTTGCAAATAATAACTGTAAAACACCACAACCAACTCCAACTCCTAAAGTACATTGGTAAGCAAACATTTCAATTTGTTCTGGTGTATAATTAATAGGCGCCATTTTTTTAAAACCTTCCATGCTCATTAAAACTATAATGGCCAAGCCTGCTGCAGGCCCATTAATGGTTAAATGAGAACCACTGGTCATGGATATAAACATGCCTCCAATAATTCCTGCTAAAATTCCTGCCATTGGCGGAACGCCACTAGCCATAGCAATACCCAAACATAAAGGCAATGCTACTAATGATACAATAAATCCTGAAAGCAAATCAGCTTTCCAGTTCTGTTTTAAACCTGCAAAGAAGTCTTTTGGTATTACTAATTTTTCTGTTTTTTTCATTTTATAAATATTTTATTTGATTAAATGTTTTTGATAAATTGAAGTATTGATTTTTTGATAAATTGTTTTTTTTGTATTGCCCAATACTAGAAGCCAGCTGCCAGTAGCTTTACGAAGACCTAAATCCAACATCATGGAAACGCTTAATATGTGGACCAAGAAATAATCGTGAATAGATTCTCATTAAAGCTAAGCCATCAATGATGAAACTAATGGAAACGATGAGTGCTAACCATGCTTGATTTTCTTGAATATGAGTAAAAATCAAATCTTCGCCAATAAAAGTTGGACTTATGGGAAAACCTGATAAACCAAGGCATGCCAATAAAAACAGGAATGCCAATCGTGGATATTTATAGGAATGACCATAAAATTGGTTTAAATCTATTTGTTGTTCACGTTTTTTAAGTATAATAAAACAAAAATAACCCAATGCTCCTGCTGCAAAAATGCCACTTAAATACAATAAAGTATGAGTGTAAGCAAAATGTTCGTTGAACGAAACAGACAATGAAATCATTATATTATTCATTAAAACTAAAGTCCAACTTAGAAACACATTTTTACGTTCGGTAAATGATTTTATAACAAATAGCAATCCAAATAAGCCAAACATTTCTGGTAAAAATCTGTGTATTTTATAAGGAATATGGTATTCATAATGCAATGCCAATAAACCTCCAATGAGTATAATGCTAAAAATGATTGCTATAGCTTTAAAGTTTAAAAAATTCATTTTTCTCCCTACATTTTTAATGGGCATCCAAACAAATTTAAACATGAACCAATCTAAGTTCCATTCTTTTAAACTAAGCATGTAAATAGTATATTGAATACGTTTTGGAAGTGAGTCTTCGGCAATATTTTTACGAGGAATAAAATTATAAAATTGCTCACGAATTAAATAACTTACAACTGATGGAGATACCAATAATTGGTATGTTCTAAGAAATGCGTTCCCAGCAAAATGAAACAATGCTAAACTTTCAAAACCAAGAGAGATTTCTATAAAAATTAAACCAATTTGAGCAATTGATGCGTAAGCAATTTGGCTTTTTACCGATGATTGAACCCTTGCAGTTAAGGTGCTAATTATAGCTGTTACAATTCCTAGCAAAGCTATAATTACTCTTACTGAATACTGGTGTTCCCAAAACGAAAATGTACGAAGCAATAAAAACACGCCCATATGTACCGAAAGCGAACCATAAAAAATAGCACTTGATGGTGTTGGACCTTCCATTGCCCTTGGCAACCAAGAAGAAAATGGAAACTGCGCGGATTTGGCTGCCGCTGAAATCAAAATCATGATGGAAATGAACACGCCCACCCAACTATGGTTTTGCAAATGTTCATGTACCAATTCATAATTATTTAGTTTTAAAAAAGTAATGTTTTCGTTCCATAAATGGTGGCTCATCCACATGGCTAATAAAATACCAACATCACCAATTCTATAAATGCTAAAAACTTTGATTGCATTTTTTACAGGCAAGTACCTTTCGCGGTAAAAACTTATCAATAAAAATGAAGAAATTCCTAATATTTCCCAACCAATAAATAAGGTTTCAAAATTTCCTGAAACTACCGTAATACAATAGCCAAGATAGAAAAACATTACGGTGTTAAAGAACCTTTTGTAACCTTTTTCTCGGTGTAAATAATACCTGCTATAAATGGTTACCAAAAAGGTTAGAAACGTTCCTACAAATAAGTAAACAGCTGTAATTTTATCGAAATAAAAATCAAGGAGAAATTCATAATTTGCAGTTTGAAAAATTACAATTTCTTTTTGATTTAAAACTGGTGCTCCATTGAAAAACCAAAACAATACAAAACCTGAAAATAATGCCAATGAAATACCAAGAGATGTAAAGGAAACAAATGAAATAAGTTTTTCATTAAAGCGGTGAATCACTAACGTAATTAAAAATCCTAATAAAGGAATCAATATGAATAATTGAATAATTTTTTCCATTTTTTAATTAATTATTATAAAGGTAAACAGGGAAATTTTCTTCAGTTGATTCAATTAAAGTATTTAATTCAGAAATTGTTTTTAACTCCTCGGTTTGGGGTTTATAATTTACAAAAACACCTTCTTTAAATATTTGTAGTTTTCTATCTATTGGATTGACTGACACCAAATGAATCCATTCGTTAATATACCATTGGTAAGTTTCCGGACTATCATTTATTGCTTTTAAAATTATTTCGGGAAAATGTTCTACAATTAATAATAACCTTATTGGATCGTGTACTTCTATCATTTGACTTGGTAATCCTGGACGTAAATCACCATCAATGCCATTGGCCACACCAATTAAACCCATTACATTATGTGGTAATTTGGTTCCCGCTCCTAGTTTTTGATTATCAACTCTTGAAAAATAATACTCTAAATTAATTCCACCACAAACCGGACCAATTGGTTTTAAAATATTGGTTAAATACTTTCCCTCTAAATCTATTCTATAGTCGTATGAATTCAAGAAAGAGCGTCTGTCTAAAAACATATTTTTGGTCAAATCTCTTTGTCCAACAATGCAAAGTGCATTGGTAGCATGGTTCAATTCAGGCCTTGGTTCAAATAAGGAAACAGAACGAAGTTTTACATCTTCATGTACTTTTTCAGCCTTTTGTTTTGTATTAGTTAATATAAATCTGCGTGATCTTTCCTTCGAATTTTCGTGTAATGCTTTGTTAAAGTTTAATTTATTTTGCTCATGCAATTCTTTGTTTTTTTCTTGAAGTAAATCTTCATCATAAAACTCCATTTCATCTCTTGTGGTATCATGTAAAGCGCCAATAAATTGGGTAGTTTCAGGAATAACAAGTCCTTTTAAAGCAAGTATTTCTCTTACCTTTTTATGGTTAGCCATAAAACTCATAACCCTTGCATTTACAGAACCTGGCCTACCAGAACAAGCACCACAATCGTAACCTGCATAATGCGTATTATTGATGCTACTAGCACCATGCCCAAATAAATATACCAAAGGAGCAAAATTTTCAATTAAACCAATGCTATGCAATAAAGCGTCTACCCTAACTACCATTTCATCAACGGTGAAACCAACTTGCAAATCGCCTTCTTTTTGATTGACATTTCTGTTTTCAATGGTTAACTGCGAAAACTTGTCCATGTGCTTAAACGATGAAGTAGTAGCTGGACTCATGGTTGGTTTGAAAATATTGATTGCTAATTTAAAAGCAGAAGAAAAACCTAATGTTTGTGATATAATCCAACCACTTAGCAGAGAATGACTGTGCTTACTATAATGCGCATCATTGTCTTTATTTCCTTTGGTATTAATTTCTCTGATTAAATATTTTGGATTAACAGGTGCTGGGCAAAGTTTGGTATGAAATTTACCATTTTTAGGACTGTAATAAAATTCTACACCAAAAAATCCTGGAGTTCCAAATGTTTCGCAATTTTCATCATTATGTTCCACATATCTTCTTATAGAACATTCCCGGTCGTCAATACAAAATAAGGCTTGAAAACTCTTAGAAGTTTTCACTTCAATTTTACTTTTACTTAACTTTATTCCCGCCAAAACTTGATCGTAATAACTCCATTCAAAAGAATCTTGCCAAAGCATAATTACTTCCTTTAATTCAGTAGTTTTTATTGGTTCAAATAAAGGAATTGGAATGGTTTTAATGGTTTCTTTTAATGGTTTCCAATGATTACCAAATTGATTATCCAAGGCATTTATTTCTAACAATAATTCAAACACAATAAAGTCGTGAAGCGAAATATCTTTTGGGTCTAATAATGCTTTTGGATTGTCCTCTACAAATGACACCATGCCCGACCAACCTTGATGTGCAAACTGTTGGTCATATAAATACTGAGCATATAAAGTTTCATCACCAATTAAAATATTCAATAAATTAGCAATGGAGTGTTCGTTATTTAACAGTAACTTTTTAACCCTTTTTGAATTAAAAATACTACCATAACTCATTCTTTCCAATTCTAAAATAGAAGATAAAAATCCTTTGTGGTGAATAGGAAAATTCCAAATGGCAATTCCTTGATCCAAATAACTTCCTACAGTTCTAAACAACATGGGATGAACCATGGCATCCATATCAAATTTATAAAGATTTTTCCAGTTTGCTTTCAGCTTTCCAATCCTTGAATCTAAGGCATAGTCATAATTTTGCTGAAGCAATTTTAACTTCCATTCTACTAAATTACTGATTCCTTTTTTATCGGAAATTACTTTATCAAGTACTGTATTATTAATTCTACCATTACTATATAAAACCCTATAATCGTTCAATGACAAGGTTGTTTTATATCCAAAAATTTCAGAAGCATTTTTCAACGCATCGTAAAATTTTAAATGTTGAAAAGCATGTAAAGTATTGTGATGAATAAAATCCTTTAATGGTGCTTGTGCTGGCAAGTAATGTTTCAGCTCGTGCAAAACCTCGTGTTCATTGAAGTTTAATTGATTGTTTTTCATTTTTTATTGATACAATTCAAAAAACGATTTGTATTTAAGTTTGAAAGTTAAACACTTATAAGCTATAAATACATGATTGAATAATGTGTTCAAATCAAATAGTTATTGACTAAAATGTTGATTTTAATAAAAAAAATAGCTGTTTGGATATAAAAAAATATCCTAGGATTTGAATAGAATTTTAAATTCTAAAACAATTATTAGCCTTATAAATGCTAATGTTGTTGGTGTAATTGTGGTGATTATTTAATGATTCATTGCAAGTATTATCAATTTGAATAAATTGGAATAATGCAGTTAAATAATCTAATTCAATGAAAAAATCTTTGGTTCCATTTTCTTCGCTTTCATCTTCTTCAATTTCAGAATTTGTTACGTTTAAAACAATATCTTTTTGGGAATCAGCACTATGAATTGAAGATTTTATATCAGTTTTGGAAATTGATATAAACGCACTTTGCCCTAAACAAATTTTAAGTATTAGCACTGAAGCTAATAACATAAATAAACGTGCGGTAGTGTTTTTCAAGGACGCGAAGGAACAAATTTTATTTGAAATTTCATTTATAAATTTTATTTAATTTGAAAAGAAAATGATATTCCTTGTTTTTATAGTTGATTTTTACAATGGTGTTACAAAAGTGATTAAACCAATAACTCAACTAAATATTTTATTAAATCTAATTTTTGATTGATATGTTTTTTTTAAATCAAAATGCTTCAATAAAAACAAAAAGTAAAAACTTTGTTTATTAAGTATATGGAAAAAAAAGCAATTAATATAGTTTGGTTTAAACGTGATTTAAGGCTTACCGATCATGAACCCTTATATTATGCTTTGCAATCGGAGTTACCACTTTTGTTAATTTATATTTTTGAACCCAGTGTTATGGCCTATCACGACAGTGATTTAAGACATTGGCGTTTTGTATTTGAATCGCTCAAGGAAATGAATGAGCGCCTAAAAACAACCAATACAAAAATTTATATATTTCACAATGAGGCTAAGGATGTGTTTGAAGTGCTTGCGCATCAATTTAATATTCACAGTATTTTTTCATCAGAGGAAATTGGCAACGGACTTACATTTGAACGTGACAAAGCCATGAAAATATTATTTTTAAAAAATCGTATTTTATGGAATGAATACCAAACAAATGGAATTGTTCGTGGGTTAAAAACCCGACAAAATTGGGAAAAACTTTGGGAAAATCAAATGACAAAACAGCCAAATTTAGTAAAAGAAAATGGTTGGAATATGGTTGAACTTGACCAATCTATTTTTAATAAAATAAAAGGTGAAGAATTAAATATTGAAATCACTACTCGAAATAAAAACTTTCAAGAAGGAGGAGAATATTGGGCTTGGCGATATTTAGAAAATTTTTTAAAAGAACGACATGTCAATTACAGTAAACACATAAGTAAGCCTTTACTAAGCAGAAAAGGCTGCAGTCGTTTATCGCCTTATTTAGCATATGGCAACATAAGTATGCGCATGGTTTTTAAATTTACAAAACAACATTACCCTACATCTCCAAATAAAAGAGCTTTATCAAACTTCATTTCTCGATTGCATTGGCATTGTCATTTTATTCAAAAATTTGAAAGTGAAAGCAGGTATGAATTCGAAAATATAAACCGTGCTTATCATTCATTAATCAAACCCAAAAACGAAGCTTATATTACAGCATGGCAAACTGGTAACACGGGCGTTCCAATAGTAGATGCATGCATGCGATGCTTGGTAGCTACTGGTTATATTAATTTCAGAATGAGGGCCATGGTGGTTTCATTTTTTGTTTTTAACCTTTGGCAAGACTGGCGTGAACTGCATTTTTTAGCGCGTCAATTCCTAGATTATGAACCAGGAATTCATTACCCACAATTACAAATGCAAAGTGGCACAACTGGTATTAATACCATTAGAATTTATAATCCTATTAAAAATTCAGAAGAACACGATACTGAAGGATTATTTATTAAACAATGGATTCCAGAATTAAAAAATATTCCTTCAAAACTAATTCATGAACCTCATAAACTAACTTTAATAGAGCAGCAGCTATATGGCTGTGAAATTGGAAAACATTATCCAGCTCCTATTGTTGACGTAGAAGCTACTAGAAAAAAAGCAAGTGAAATTGTTTGGAGTTTCAGAAAAAATGAGGACGTGAAAATAGAAGGGAAAAAAATATTGGCAAAACATGTTAACTTGTCAAAATCTAAATTAACAAAAATAAAGAAATGAAAAAATCAATTAAGTTAATATTATGCATTCTATTGCCACTTTTGGTGGGAGGTGTTTCTGGCTATTTTACATCGCAAAGTATTCCTAATAGGTACTTATACTTGAACAAACCAAGCTTTAATCCTCCTAATTATTTATTTGGCCCAGTATGGACTTTACAATACATTCTTATGGGAATTTCTTTTTATTTAGTAATAAATAAACCAAATGTAAATTGGTTATTAGTTGGTGTTTTTATCACACAATTAATATTAAACTTTTTTTGGAGTTTTATATTCTTTAATGCTCATAATTTGGGCTTAGCATTGGTTGAAATAATAATACTATGGGCAAGCATTTTAGCGATGATTATTTTGTTTTACAAAACAAATAAATGGGCAGCTATTTTAAATATTCCTTATTTACTTTGGGTAAGTTTTGCCACACTTTTAAACTATAGTATTTACAGTTTAAATTAAATTTTATGAACACATTTTTAAGAGCCAAATGGCAAAACCTAATCATGGCTAACTATGAAATTGATCCTTCTATTTTATTGCCTTATTTGCCAAAAGGAGTTGAACTTGATTATTTTCATGGTAAAACATACGTAAGCTTAGTTGGTTTTTTATTTAAAAACACTTCTATATTCAATATTCCTATTCCTTTTATGGGCACTTTTGAAGAAGTGAATCTTCGTTTTTATGTGTTGCGAAAAGAAGGAAATGAAATAAAAAGAGGAGTAGTTTTTATCAATGAAACTGTGCCAAATAAAATGGTAGCATACGTAGCCAATAAACTTTATAAAGAACATTACATTGCTATTCCAACCAAACATAGCTGGAAAATTAATGCCAATACCAAAGAAATAACATATCAGTGGAAGGTAAAATCTAAATGGAACAGCATACAAGTAAATGCCTTGGCTACCAAGCAAAACATGGAAGCCGGAAGCATAGAGGAATTTATTTTTGAACATTATTTTGGGTATACCAAAGTAAATGAAAACCATAGTATTGAATATAAAATTAACCATCCTAGTTGGCAAATAAATGGTATAAATGACTATAAAATTGAATGTGATTTTGCAGCATTTTATGGCAACGACTTTGATATTTTAAATCCCGCAAAACCTCATTCAGTAATGCTTGCAGAAGGTTCGGATATTAGTGTAGATTGGAAACGAATAAGCTTTTAAAAACAGCATATGCAAGGAGTAAAAAAAGAAAATTTACCAGCTAAAATTTGCATTACCTGCAACAAGCCATTTACATGGAGAAAAAAATGGGAGAAAAATTGGAACGAAGTAAAATATTGCAGCGATAGATGCAGAAACAATAAAAAGTAATGTCCACTAAAACAAATAAAACTTTACGCTTAATTTTAGGCGACCAGCTAAATATTAATCATTCTTGGTTTCAAACTGTAGATGAATCGGTAACCTATGTGCTCATGGAAATTAGGAGTGAAACCGATTATGCACAACACCATATTCAAAAGGTAATAGGCTTTTTTGCTGCTATGCAAAATTTTGCCAATGAGTTAAAGCAAATGAACCATCAAGTTATTTATTATGCCTTAAATGATGAAAATAATTTGCAGCGTTTTGATAAAAATTGCAAAGCATTAATAGCCAAACATCAATTTACAAATTTTGAATATCAATTACCTGACGAATATAGATTAGATGAGCATTTAAAACAGTTTACTAGCAAGCTAAATATTTCATTTAATGTGTTTGATTCAGAACATTTTTATAGCACTCGCAATGAATTAAAAGATTTATTTGAAGGTAAGAAAATGTATTTAATGGAAACGTTTTATCGCTACATGCGAAAAAAACATGATGTATTAATTGTAGATGGCGATAAACCTTTAAATGGTAAATGGAACTTTGATGAAGACAATAGACAAAAACTACCAAAGCACCATCAACCAATAGCGCCTTTGGTTTTTACAAACAATGTAAGAAAAATTGAAGAAGAGATAAAAATTGCAAACATAAAAACCATTGGAACAGTTGATAGCCAAAATTTTATTTGGCCAATAAATAGAGTTCAATCATTGCTATTACTCGATTTTTTTACGGAAAATTGTTTGCCTTTATTTGGAACCTTTCAAGATGCAATGGCACCAAATGAATGGTCAATTTATCATTCACGTTTATCATTTTCTATGAATATAAAATTACTTTCTCCCAAGGAAGTAGTTGATAAAGCCATTCAAGTTTATTTAAATAATCCAAGTAAAATGGAGTTCCACCAATTAGAGGGTTTTGTTCGACAAATAATTGGTTGGCGTGAATACATGCGTGGTATTTATTGGTTAAAAATGCCAGAATACGCAACACTTAATTATTTTGAAAATAGTGAGCCTTTACCTACCTGGTTTTGGACAGGTAAAACCAAAATGAATTGTTTGAAAAATGCAATACATCAATCCTTAGATTTTGCCTATGCACACCATATTCAAAGGCTCATGATTACTGGAAATTTTGCTTTATTAGCAGGTGTTCATCCTAATGAAGTTGATGCCTGGTATTTGGGAATTTATATTGATGCCATTGAGTGGGTTGAAATTACCAATACAAGAGGAATGAGCCAATTTGCTGATGGAGGAATTGTTGGTACAAAACCTTATGTAAGTTCGGCTACTTACATTCACAAAATGAGTTCTTATTGCACAGGATGTTTTTACGACAAATCGAAAAAAACGGGCGATAAAGCTTGTCCTTTTAACAGTTTGTATTGGAATTTTTACGATAAACATGAAGCCAAACTTGCCAAAAATCCACGTATAGGAATGATGTATAATGTTTGGAGAAAAATGCAGCCAACTGCAAAAGCTGAATTGTTAGAACAAGCCGATTTTTACTTAAAAAATATCAATGATTTATAAATGAAAAGAGGAATTATTTGGTTTAAAAATGACTTGAGAATACATGACAATGAAACTTTAGTGAAAGCTATGGAACAATGTGATGAAATTATTCCAGTATATTGTTTTGATGAATCTCATTTTAAAATTACCGAGTTTGGATTCAACAAAACAGGGAATTTTAGAGCGCAATTTTTATTGGAATCATTGATTGATTTGGATAAAAATTTAAGGTCAATTGGCTCAGGTTTAATCATTGTGAAAGGCAATCCAGCGCATGAAATAAGTATATTGGTACAAGCATTTAAAGTGCAAAAAGTATTTGCAAAAAAAGAAATTGCTTATGAAGAATTATATACTCAAAAAAAGGTAGAAATTGAATTACTAAAAGTAAATTGTTCACTTGAAACTTTTAGTACAAGCACATTATACGAATTAAATGATTTGCCTTTTACCCTAAATAATATTCCTGATATTTTCACCAACTTTAGAAAATTAGTGGAAAAAGAATCACAGATTAAGGAATTTATTGAGAAGCCAAATCACATCAAATCGCCTTTTATTAAAACATTGAATTTGCCTACTTTAAATGAACTTTCACTGACTGAAGTTGCTATTGACAATAAAGCAGCTATTCAATTCAAAGGTGGAGAAACGGAATCATGGAAACGCCTAGATGATTATTTTTTTAAAACAAATTCTTTATCAAAATATAAAGAAACCCGAAACGAATTAATTGGCGCAAATTACTCTTCAAAGTTTTCTGCTTGGCTAGCTTTAGGATGTATTTCTGCTAGAAGTATTTATGCTCAAATTCAACTATACGAAAAAAATATTATTGCCAATGAATCTACTTATTGGCTTGTATTTGAATTGTTATGGAGAGATTATTTTTACTTTGTAATGGCGAAATATGGTAATCGTTTTTTTCAGAAAAATGGAATTAAGATTGGAGTAAATAGTTCGGTAAACCACAATCTAATACTTTTCAATAAATGGCAAAATGCTGAAACAGGCAACGATTTTATTGATGCCAATATGTTAGAACATAAATTGACTGGTTTTATAAGCAACAGAGGTAGGCAAAATGTGGCCAGTTATTTATGCAACGATTTAAAACTAGACTGGCGTTATGGAGCGGCATACTTTGAGCAACAATTAATAGATTATGATGTAAGTAGTAATTGGGGTAATTGGGCTTATTTGGCTGGTGTTGGCAATGACCCTCGTGGTAACAGAGCCTTTAATATTGAAAAGCAGGCTAATGATTACGACAAAAATAATTATTACAGAAATTTGTGGTTAAAGTAGTAAATAACTAAAAAACCTAGTTTTTCTGAAAATTAATATTAGGAAATTTTTTCATTTTGTCAGTATATTTTGAAATTGATTTTGGTAAATTAAAATGAAAACCCAAATAGGCACTTGCACTTCCTACACTGTATTTAATGAATTCACTTTTTCCTAATGGTAAATTATACATATCAAAAACACCATTAATTCCCGCAAAAAACCGAGTAGAATTATACCCAACTCCTGCCCTACCCATTGCCCTTGGAATAAATTCAAATTGATTAAAAACTTGGCTTCTAAAATCTTTTAATTCACTGGTATATTGCTGTTGTTGAAAATTTATTCCAGCATAGGCCGAAAGTGTTAAAAACCAATTTTTATAAGCAACAAAAGTATGTCCGTATCCTGGCATCAAACTTAAATTATAAAAGTCCCCATTTTTGATTTTAGCCTCAGGACTAAATTTAAAAACATCAATTTCTTTAGGTACAATGGATGAGTCGGCACTTAAATTAAAATAATTCAATGAACCATTGATCATGAAACTACCAGCACTGTGTTTTTGAATTTCGTTTTGAATAAAAGTGCTTCGGTATGAATAACGTTTATGGTTAAAAATATAATAAAAATTAGTACCAATAGTCATCGTATTTAGATCTTCTCTTATATAATGTCGTAATTTAAAATCATTTCCCAAAACCTGTTTGGTGTTATCTAAATAAAATCCTGAATAGTCTAAATAATAAATATCGAATCCTAATTTTTTTCCATAACTACTTATTTTTAAATTGGTGTAAGTAGTAGTTCCCTTATAATTTTCTTGTAAATTTTTTGGTGCATAACCAAATGCAATTCCTAACCAATTGAGTCTTACACTTAAGCCAACAGCACCGTAATCGTTAGGAGAATAATTCAATTTTAAAGCATTATTTCCCGACAATGAGAAGTCACTTTTATTATTTAAAAAGTATAAACTCACATTTAATTTTTCGGAAATATCCTGCACGTAATAGTCGCGTAATAACTGTTTTCGCCCAAGTGAATCTTGTGCTTTAATGATATTATTACTAATAAAAATAAAAAGTATAAGGTATAATATTTTTTTCAAGTTAGGGTATGAGTTATAAAATAATAAAAAGTTTAAAGTAATTTTTGCATAAAAAATTTAGCTTCGCTGCATGATAAAACAATCAACATTTATTGCAATTATAATATTTCTTTTTACAGCTTGTAGCACTAAACAAAAAGCAGATGCCATTTATTTGAATGGCCATGTAATTTCAGTTGATTCAAATAACAATGAATATGAAGCATTTGCCATAAAAGATGGGAAATTTTTGGCAGTTGGCAGTAATTCATTTATCAATGAAAACTTTGAATCTTTACAAAAAATAGACTTACAAAATCAATTTGTTTATCCAGGTTTAATTGATGCACACAGTCATTTTTATGGTTTAGGAAATTTCCTTAAAATGGTAGATTTAACAGGTGCAAAAAGCTGGGAAGAATGTGTGAAGCGTTGCAATAAATTTTATGCATTGCAAAAACCTAAAGTGCTTTTAGGAAGAGGATGGGACCAAAATTTATGGGCTGATAAAAATTTTCCTACCAATGATAAACTGAATGAATTATTTGGCCATATTCCTGTTATGTTAAAGCGTGTAGATGGACATGCAGCCATTGTAAATGATTTGGTTTTAAACTTAGCAAAAATTACAGATACCACTTTAGTAAATGGCGGTTTGGTGCTGACAAGTTACAAAAAACCAACAGGCGTTTTAATTGACAATGCAGTTGATTTGGTGGAAGCAGTTTTACCCTCAATAACTTTAAATGATAAAATAAATGCTTTGAAAATTGCAGAAAAACATTGTTTTGATTACGGTTTAACCAGCGTGTGTGATGCTGGTTTAGATTTAAACATTATTCATTTAATAGATAGTTTGCAGCAAATTGGAATATTAAAAATGCGCATTTATGCCATGATTAGTTTAACAGATGAAAACCTAAAAGAAGCTTTAGAAATAGGAGTTTATAAAACTGAAAAATTGAATGTTTCAAGTTTTAAAATGTATGCCGATGGTGCATTGGGTTCACGCGGTGCATGTCTTATTAAACCATACAGTGACGAAGTTCATCATCATGGTTTTTTACTCACTGATATTGGTAAAATGAAACGTTATATTTATCAAATAGCTGCCAGTAAATTTCAACTAAATACACATTGTATTGGCGATTCTACCAACAGATTAATATTAGAATTATACAGTAAATTTTTACTTAAAAACAATGATAGGCGCTGGAGAATAGAGCATGCGCAGGTAGTAAATCCCGCTGATACCGCATTATTTAAAAGCTATAACATTATTCCATCTGTGCAGCCAACACACGCAACAAGCGACATGAATTGGGCAATTAATAGATTAGGAAATGAAAGAATTAAAAATGCATATGCTTATCAAACTTTGTTACAACAAAATAATTGGCTGCCACTTGGAACTGATTTTCCGGTAGAATATGTTTCACCATTTTATACTTTTTATGCTGCAGTAGCCAGGCAAGATGAAAATGGAAAACCTGAAAATGGTTTCAACATTGAAAATGCTTTAACCCGCGAACAAGCTTTAAAAGGGATAACTATTTGGGCCGCAAAAGCAGCATTTGAAGAAAACGTAAAAGGCAGCATTGAAACTAATAAAATGGCCGATTTTATTATTACTGATATTGATTTATTAAAAGAAAAAGATTTACTAAAAATAAGAAATACTAAACCCAAGCAAGTTTTTATAAATGGAGTGAAAGTGAAATAAAAATTTGTGGAAAATTGCTAATTTAAATGTAAAATTTAGTTGTTTTATCTACTAATATTTTTATTACATTTGTTTGTAAATTAAAAAAAATATGAAAAACTCAAATTTCAATTTAAGCCGAATTACCTCTTTATTAATTATCTTTTTTATACTTATAACTAATTTAAAAGCACAAATACAAGAACCAACTGAAAAAGCTACAAAACACGCAGTTGGTGCAGGAGCTGGTTTTACTACTGGTTATGGACTTTCATATAGATATATACCAAACCGTTTTGGCATTCAAATAAATTTTGCTCCTTTTAAAAATGCTACAACCACCAGAAATAGTATTGGTTTAACTTTATTGTATTCATTAATGCAATCTGAAAAAACAAATTTATACTTATATCAAGCCAATCATTATTATGTATCTTCACAGCCCGCTGATTCTTTTAATAATATTACTAATCAAACATATTCATATAGAAAAGATGAATCTTATTTTAATAACGGAATAGGTTTTGGACTTGAATATATTATTGCACCAAAAATTGGCTTTAATATTATGACTGGTTATGCCACTTATGTTAATTTTTCAGGTTATAATGTGACTGGTGAAACTGCTTTATATTTTAAATTTTAGAATTATTTTTAATCAATTGCAGCAGACAAGTTTTTAAAATTCCAGCCATATTTTTAGCTTTTAAAAAACGAGTATTTTGGTAATGAATACATAATTCATGTTTTAAAGTTTCTACCTTTTCTAATGTAGAAATTTGGTCTTTATTCATGGCATGAAGTAAGTTAAAAACTAACCATTTTGATGCTTTTAACCTAGCTACCATTATTGATCGTTCTTCTAATTGATATTGATGAATACTTTCCTTACTCAAACAATCACTTACTAATTTAACATACTCCGCATTTTGTTTATAAAACTGTGGCAAATAAACATTTTTTCTGCCTTCATTACTTTGTTGGTCAAAATCAATGGCACGAATTCTATAATGAATTTCTTCAAAATCAGGAATAATTTGAATAACAAAATTACTAGAATGCATGTCGCCTAAAAGCCTTACAAAACATCGTTCGTTAAATTTAACAAAATCTTTTGCTAAACGAATGGCATTAAAATTTTCTTTTTTAAAGTATGTTTTTAAAAAATCATCTCCAGGAACTCCCATAATATGTTCCTCTATTAAAGTATCGCCACTTACCAAATAACCAATTCTATTTGGTGATAACAGATGTTCTAATTCCAAACCATAAATTCTGGAAGCATCCGCATTTTTTATATAAAAATAATCAAAATTATCGTTCAGTTTATTTACAATTCTTATTCTAAAAGGAAGTGAATTTCCATACAAACAATAATCAATTCTTTCAACAGCTAAATGCTCTAAAATATTGACATCTCCACCCGTTTTAAGCAAAGCATATATTTTTAACAAATCGTGGTGAATTTGCTTCATTTCACTTTGAGGGTATATGCAAGTTTCCCATAAAGTATCCTTACCTTTTTTGTCGTATAAAGCAATACTTTCTTTGAAATTTTTAAGATATAAATACTGAATTGGAATGCTTGTACTTCTTCCATACATTTTCAAATATTTTCTTAAATGTTCATTTATTTTTACAGGTAGTTTTCTTTTACTTATTTGTTGCAAAGCAATTAATTTTTCAAAACAAACATATAGAATAGCTTGGTAAAAATTTGAAATATTTTTACCTCAATTTACTAATCCAAATTTCTTTAAAATAAATTTTACACATCATCAAATTTCCCAAAAGCTAATATTTATTTGTATTTTTTATTTTGTAATAGGTTTGGTATTGGTTAAAATCAAGTTTATTTTCGCGGCTGTTAAATTTATCATTCACAATATAATAAATCATAAAAATGAAAGTAGGTATCAATGGATTTGGCCGTATTGGCCGTTTAGTTTTCAGAGCAGCAATGCACAACCCTCAAGTAGAAATTGTAGGAATTAACGATTTAATTGACGTTGATTACATGGCTTATATGTTAAAATACGATTCAACTCATGGTATTTTTAAAGGTACAATTGAAGTTGAAGCCGGACAATTAGTAGTGAACGGAAAAAAAATTAGGGTAACTGCTGAACGTGATCCTGCAAATTTAAAATGGGACGAAATTGGTGCTGAATATGTAGTTGAATCTACTGGTTTATTCTTAGAACAATCAAATGCTTCAGCGCATATTAAGGCTGGTGCTAAAAAAGTAATTATGAGCGCACCTGCAAAAGATGATACCCCTACTTTTGTAATGGGTGTTAACCATAATTCATATACAAACGACATGAATATTGTTTCTAATGCTAGTTGTACAACCAATTGCTTAGCACCAATAGCAAAGGTATTGAACGATAATTTTGGAATTTTAGAAGGTTTAATGACCACAGTACATGCTGTTACAGCTACTCAAAAAACAGTAGATGGACCAAGTGCTAAAGATTGGAGAGGTGGCCGTGGTGGTTACCAAAATATTATTCCTAGTAGCACTGGTGCGGCTAAAGCCGTTGGATTAGTGATTCCCGCTTTAAAAGGAAAATTAACTGGAATGAGTTTACGCGTTCCTACACCAGATGTTTCAGTAGTAGATTTAACTTGTAGATTGATTAATGGTGCAAGTTATGAAACTATTAAAGCTGCAATGAAAGCTGCTTCAGAAGGAGAAATGAAAGGTATTTTAGGTTACACTGAAGACGAAGTAGTAAGCACAGATTTCTTAGGTGATGCGCGTACTTCTATTTTTGATGCCAAAGCGGGTATTTCTTTAAACGATAACTTTGTAAAAGTGATAGGTTGGTACGATAACGAATGGGGTTATTCAAACAAAGTAGTAGATTTAATTTGCCACATGGATTCAGTAAAATAAATTGAATAATTTTTTCAGAAAAGGCCTCAACAAATAAAATTGTTGGGGCTTTTTTTTAAAATTATTAATAATTAGGATGTAATATTTATTGAAATCTAAATCATATATTTGATTTTGCTTCTTTATGATTAAATATTTGATTCAACTCATTTACCCAAACACATGTATTTGCTGTCATAAGCATTTGGTAGATACTGAAACCTTTGTTTGTACTCAGTGTTTATTAGAGTTGCCCGCCACTAACTTTCATTTAACACACAATAACGATTTAGAAAAATTATTTTGGGGACGTATAAATATTGAACGTGCCATTGCTTTATTTTTTTATAAAAAAGGAGGAAAAACTGCTAAAATATTACATGCTTTAAAATACCATGATACCCCAGAAATAGCAGAATTTTTAGGCCGATATTATGGCACATTTTTAAAAGATTTTGTGAAAGAAAACAAAATAGATGCATTGGTTGCTATTCCTTTACACAAAAATAAATTACGTACACGTGGTTATAACCAAAGTGAAAAATTAGCCGCTGGTTTAGCTGATACTTTAGCCATTGAAAACTTAAGTGAGAATATCAATAGAAATAAATTTACCGAAACTCAAACCAAAAAATCGAGATTGGAAAGAAGCGATAATGTAGACAAAGTTTTTGAAGTAAATGATTTAAAAAAATTTGAAAATAAACATATTTTATTAATAGACGATGTAATAACCACGGGCGCTACCATTGATAGTTGTGCCAATGAAATACTTAAAATCAGTAATTGTAAAGTGAGTGTTGCTGGATTGGCATTTGCTTATCATGGCGTATAAAAGTATTGGCATTGCATAATTTTTACTATGTTCGCCCTCATCAAAAAAATACTGAATAATTAACTATAAAAATGATTCAAACAGAAACGAAAAAAACATCACTTTTAGGAAATCTAACAGTGCAAATTGTAATTGCAATGTTGCTTGGTGCTATATTGGGAATTTTTGTTCATCAAAATTACGATATTGATTTTGCAAAAGCTTTTAGCGGATATGTAAAAATGTTAGCTACTGTTTTTATCAGGTTAGTACAAATGATTATTTCTCCTTTAGTTTTTACAACATTGGTTGTTGGAATAGCAAAATTAGGCGATATAAAATCTGTTGGGCGAATTGGAGGAAAAGCAATGGCTTGGTTTTTTTCTGCCTCATTTATTTCGCTATTAATAGGTATGTTTTGGGTCAATGTTTTGCATCCAGGAACTGGGCTTAATCTTTCCAATATTGATGTTGCTACAGCAAGTGATATCAATGAAAAATCGCACAGTTTTTCTGCTCAAAACTTCATTGAACACATCATTCCAAAAAGCATTGTAGAGGCAATGTCAAATAATGAAATTTTACAAATTGTTATTTTCTCCATCTTTTTTGGATTGGCAGCAGCTGCCATTGGAGAACATGCAAAACCAGTTGTTAATGCATTAGACAAAACTTCTCACATTATTTTAAAAATGGTAAACTATGTAATGAAATTTGCACCAGTTGGAGTTTTTGGCGCCATTGCTGGGGTTTTTGCCATCCGAGATTTAAACGATTTATTATTGACCTACGCAAAATTCTTCGGTTCGTTTTTAGTTGGTATTTCCACCCTTTGGGTTTTCTTATTATTCATTGGTTTTGTGTTTTTAGGTCATCGATTAATTGCTTTACTAAAACACATTGTATCGCCTTTAATCATTGCTTTTGGCACCACAAGTTCCGAAGCTGTTTTTCCTAAATTAACGGAAGAGTTAGAACGTTTTGGAATAAAAGACAGAATTGTTTCATTCATGTTGCCATTAGGTTATTCGTTTAACCTTGATGGAAGTATGATGTACATGACATTTGCAAGTATTTTTATAGCTCAAGCTTATGGAATTCCATTAGACATGCCAACACAATTAACCATGCTTTTTGTATTAATGCTTACCAGCAAAGGCATTGCGGGAGTGCCACGAGCAAGTTTGGTAGTGGTAGCGGCAACTTGTGGAATGTTCAAAATTCCTATTGAAGGAATTGCCCTAATTTTACCAATTGACCATTTTTGCGATATGTTCAGAAGTGCTACAAATGTGTTAGGAAATGCATTGGCAACAAGTGTAGTTGCTAAATGGGAAAAAGACGTTTAGCTTATTATAACTTTTGCCACGGATTCACAGATTACACAGAATACCAAACTGCCCGTTGTTGTGTCTCCTGACCAACAACTTTTGCCACAGATTTTACTGATTACACAGAATTATTTATTTATCGGTCGCTGAGCTTGTCGAAGCGTTGCCACAGATTATACAGATTACCAAACTACCAATTGTTGTGTTTCCGACCAACAACTTTTGCCACAGATTACAACAAACATCTTGTAATTCCATCAATCATTCTTTCCGATTTATCGGAACTGATTCAGACAATATTCTGTGTAATCTGTGGCTATTTTACGTTAAAAAAATCCGCGTTGATTTTTCAGCGAAATCAGGGAATCCGCGTTTTTATTTCACCTTACTCGCCCCTAAATTCCAAAGCACAAAGCTCCACATATCAGCTGCATCTTCTATTAATTTAGTAGTTGGTTTCCCCGCTCCATGGCCGGCTTTACTGTCTATTCTTATCAATATTGGATTCAATGTATCTGCTTTAGCTTGCAGTTCAGCAGCAAACTTAAACGAATGTGCAGGCACTACCCTGTCATCATGGTCGGCAGTCATAATCATGGTAGCTGGATATTTTACACCTTGCTTTACATTGTGCAAAGGCGAATATTTTATTAACCAATCAAAGTCTTCTTTTTTATCACTACTACCATATTCTACTGCCCAACCCCAACCAATGGTAAATTTATGGTAACGCAACATATCTAAAACTCCTACTGCAGGAATGGCCACTTTGAATAATTCTGGTCTTTGAGTCATGCAAGCACCAACTAGTAAACCACCATTTGAACCACCGTTAATTCCAAGTTTATTACTTGTTGTATATTTTTCACTGATTAAATATTCTGCGGCAGCAATAAAGTCATCAAATACATTTTGTTTTTTTTCTAACATTCCTGCTTTGTGCCAATCTTCGCCATACTCTCCACCGCCACGTAAACTTGCAATGGCATAAACTCCACCTTGCTCTAAAAACATGATACGGCTTACACTGAATGATGGTGTCAATGAAATATTGAATCCACCATAACCATAAAGCATGGTTGGATTATTTCCATCTAGTTTCAAGCCTTTTTTATGCATAATAAATATTGGGATTTTTGTTCCATCTTTACTAGTATAAAACACTTGTTTGGTTTCAAATTCATTGGCATCAAACTTTACTTCAGTTTTGCGGAATAATTCCGATTTTCCTGTTTTTAAATCGTACTTGTATATTTCGCCAGGATTGGTAAATGAAGTGTAAGTATAAAATGTTTCGGTATCCTCTTTTTTACCACCAATGCCACTTGCTGTTCCTATTCCAGGTAATTTAATTTCTTCTTTTCCAGTTCCATCAGCATTAAATTTATAAATTCTGGTGCTTGCATCTTTTAAATAAGTAGTAAATAATTTTCCACCCCAAAGGCTTGCTCCTTCTAGTAAATCATTGCTTTCAGCAATAATGGTTTTCCAATTTTTTTCATCAGCATTCATTGGATCCACTTCTATTAATTTATATTTAGCTGCACCTTTATCTGTTGTAGCTAAAATTTTATCACCCACGTTATCAATAAAACTATAATTGTTTTCAAAACCCTTGAATAAAGTTTTAAAAATCTTATCGTTTTTACTCAAATCTTTTACCAATATTTCGTTGCCATTTGTTCCTTCGCTGATATTAATAAACATAAAACGTTCGTCTTCCGATATGCCTGCGTTAAAATAACGCAATGGGTGTTTTTTGTCTTCATAAATTAATTCATCTGCACTTTGAGCAGTTCCCATTTGATGGTAATAAATTTTCATGAATTCATTGGCATTGCTAAATGCTTTTCCTTTAGCTGGCGCATCGTAACGGCTGTAATAAAAACCATTCCCTTTCCAAGTAGCACCGCTAAACTTCACCCATTCTATTTTATCAGCTAATTTTTGTTTGGAAGATACATCCATTACAAATATTTCATTCCAATCGCTGCCGCTTTGGGCCACTCCTACTGCACAATATTTGTGGTCTTTGCTAAATGTAAAACTTCCTAACGAAGAAGTTCCATCTTCACTTAATTGATTAGGGTCTAAAAACACTTCTGGCTCGCCTGATAAACCTTTCTGGCGGTATAAAATACTTTGATTTTGTAAGCCTTCATTTTTAAAGAAATAATACCAATCACCTTCTTTAAACGGACTTGAATATTTAGGGAAATTCCATATTTCAGTCAATCGGTTTTTTATTTGATTTCTATAAGGAATTTGACCTAAATAGTTTTGAGTTACTTCGTTTTCCTCTTTTACCCATTGAATTACATCTGATGCAGTATCGTTTTCTAACCAACGATATGGATCTGCTATTTGAGTTCCGAAATAATCATCGGTTTGATTTGCTATTTTAGTGTTAGGATATGGTAGTCGATTCAATTTTATTTGGTTTGTTTTTTGAGTTTGATTGCAAGCAAATGTTGCAAATAATAATGCGGGTAAAATGTATTTTTTTATCATAACAATATTTTTATGGAACAATGATAAATTATTTTTGATTGAGGATTTATGATTTTTGATAAATGGTTTGAAGTGTTTTGCCACAGATTTCACAAAATACTATACGGCCCGTTGTTGTGTCTCCTGACCAACAACTCTTGCCAAGATTACACATTTGACAACAAACATCTTGTAAATCCATCAATCATTCTTTCCGATTTATCGGAACTGATTCAGATAATAATCTGTGTTATCTGTAAAATCTGCGGCTATTTTTTAATCCAATAAGCAGTTAAATCCCAATCTCCAATTCTAAAGTTTTTAGTAGAATCAGAAACAGTGTTTAAATCAATCTGATTATTTTTAAATAATAAAGTACAATCTTCTTCATTTTTTTCAATAATAATTAAGTTCGGTTTCAAATTAGTTAACGGACTTTTATAATTAAAATATTGATCCCAAATAGGCATGGAATTACATTTAGCATTCCAGGTACATGTAGCAGCCCAAGCTCCTAATGCCAATTTATTTTCCAATTTATCTTTAGCAAAATACATATTGATATCACGAATGGCATAAGTTCTTTCATTGATTAGTTTATTGTAATAAATCAATTGACCAAAAAGCAATACCAATGAAACAATAATTGTAAATTTTTTAAACTTTTTTGTTTCAAACAATATCATTAAAATCAAGCATGCTAAAAAACCTAATACAAAGAAAATAGCCACAAAATACCTGGAAGGAGCATAGTTTAAAACAAACTTATGACTTTCAAATAGTAACCAAATAAACAGCATAAAAATTAAGCCGAAAAATTTAGAATGAGTTAGTTTTTTGAAATTAAAAACTCCCATTACAATTACAATAAAAACTATAGCACTCCAAATAATATGATAAGGATTTAAAAAATAATAAACTGCTAATTCGTATGCCCTATTTCCCCAATTATTAAATTCAATAAATTTGGCTTCACTTTGATTTTGCATTACAAAATTGAACAAATTATAATTTGGTACGTACCAAAATAGTAAATAAAAACTCAAATAAATAGCTGAAAACAGAACACTAAAAAGTAAGTTTTTTCTGTTTTCTGTGCTGTTTTCTTTATTGAAAATCCATAATAAAAACAAGTAAATAGGAACAATGGCAAGCGTATAAATGAATTGGATTTTTAAAAAATAACTCATGCTTATGAACGTAATTCCAATAAAAAATTGCTTGCTACTTTTGGTAATGATTGCATTATTGGCGAATACTAAACCAACTAAAACACAAGGAATGGCGAGCATTTCTGCCATACAAAACTGACTGTATTCAAAAATATAATATTCAAAAAATACGAAAGGAAAGCTGAATAAAAGTATTTTAAAATTGACTTTTCTTCCAATAAAAAATATTAATAAAACAGTACTTAACAACAAAATCCAAAGCCTTGCTATGGCTAAACTAATTCCCAAAAAAGTAAATGGCAAAACCAAAGAAAAACCAAATAATGGTGTTTTGATCAGTGCATCTGAACTCGATAATTGAAAAGAACCATTGTTTACAAAATTTCTACTTTGAGCAGCATATAAACCTTCATCGGTAAAAGCCGCCCTACCTGTAGAATGAAAATAATGAGGGTCAGCATCTAAAAATGGTAAATGTACAACCACTATTAAAATGAACAGAAATAGGTATTGGTAATTCTTATTTAAATTTATTCGCATGCAATATTGCTACTTTTAAAATTATTATGCTTCCAAATGCGAAACATCATTTTCAATGACTAACTCAAATTTCTCCCCATCAAAATCTAACTGATATAAACAAGTGTTTTGGTGGTGATAGTTATCCATATTCAATAAAGGAACGTTCAATAATAAACAAATAAAACTCTTCAATGCTCTGCCATGCATACACACCAAAACAGTTTTTTCATGGGTGTTTTTCAGTATCAATTCTAATGCTTTTTTTTGTCTTTCTTGTAATTGATTAGGCGTTTCTCCATTGGCTACTGCCACATCATAATTACCGCTATTCCATGCATTCACAGCATATTGATAAAACTCCCTTTCTTTAAAATCTTGTACTTTTCCTTCAAAATCGCCCCAACTAATTTCATTTAATTCATGCAGTTTTTCATAAGGAATTCCATCGTTTATAAAATGCTGAATGCTTTGTTGGGTTCGCTTCAAACCCGATACATAAATTTTATCAAAAGAAATGTTTTTATATTTATTGTAAAACAAAAAACCTTGATTCAAACCAGTTTCATTTAAATTGGTATCTACTCCATTTCCTTGAACTATGTTCATTTTATTGAAGTCAGTTTCGCCATGCCTGATGATGTATATTTTTTTCATTTTAGTATTTACAATAATAATTGATTTACAATTAGAAAATCTTTTTTTGACAGTGGTATCATTTTATTTTATTTTGGTAAAAATATTGATTTATTCACTAATTAAAACGAGTTCCTAAATAAATTTTTATATTCGTGATCGAAATTCAAAATAGTAAAGATTGAATTCTTGTTTTTTACATCAATAAATGAAACCATTTCAAGCAATAAAATATTTATTTTCATTCATCGTTTTGTTCTTGTTAACTCAAAATTGCAATGCACAATTTATAGGTTGTAAAGACAGTACAAGAATTAATTTAGCTTTCCCTTGTCCTGACCCAACATACAGGCCTGTTTGTGGCTGCGATGGCGTAACTTATAGAAATATTTGCGCAGCTGAAATACAAAATGGAATCAGCCCTGGCCAATGGCGAGATGGTTCTTGTACAGGTTTAGAATTTGACATTTTCCCAACTTATACTCCCAACAATTTGAACTTTTCATTTGTTCAACCGCAAAATGTTACAACAACTGCAAATTTGTATATCATAGACCAATATGGTGCCATGTTATTTTACAAAACTTTATATCCAGATTTAAGCGGCAGGGTTGATTTATTTATAACCGAAACTGCCAATTACAGGCCAGGTGTATATATTATGTTTTTATACAACGCAAGAGGCGATTACAGGTTTAAAAAATTTGTAAAATATTAGTTTCAATACACAATTATTTACCATGAAAAAGTCCGCTTTATTTATTCTTTTTTGTTTAATCATTTCATTTGCAAATGCACAAATTGCATACAGAATGACACTGCTTAGCAATTGGAATAATCTCAATTTAAACAAAGTAGATTCTATTAATATTTGGAACGATTTGGCAGGATATTACGATAGTTTAACACACAAAGAATATATCATTGCTGGAAGCACCGATAGCATTTATTTTTTTGATATTACCATTCCCACTCAAATAAAATTATTGGATGTGGAATATGGTTCGGTTAAAAATGTAATCAACAGGGATTACGAAATTTATCAGCATTATGTGTATTGCGTAGCTGACCAAAACAGAAGTTCAATGCAAATTTTTGATTTAAAATATTTGCCAGATTCTGTTCACAAAGTATATGAAGACAGTAGCTTAGCCATTAACACGCACAGTATTTTTATAGAAGCAAAAAGTAAGCGTTTGTACATGTATTCTAATAAATATGCATTTTGGGTAAATGGAAATTCAAAGGAATCGGCCATGGATATTATTTCATTGGAGAATCCTGAAAAACCTGTGTTTTTAGCCAAATTAATGGTTCCCAATAGGGCAAATGGAGAAGCTGCTTTTAGATGGGTTCATGAAGGACATGTTAGGAATGATACTGGCTATCTTTCATGCGGTACAAGTGGATTGTATATTTACGATTTGCGCGATTTAAATAATCAGCAAATAATTGGTAGCATCGTTAACTATCCGGGAAGTGGATATAACCATTCATCGTGGTTAAATAAAAATGGAAAGTACATCATGTTTACTGATGAAAACATGAATTTGCCAGTAAAAATATTTGACATCAGTATCATTCAAGCTCCTCGTTTAGAAAGTACTTTTATTTCTAACACTTGGGCCACGCCTCACAATGCTTATTGGTATGGCGATTTTGCGGTGGTTTCGCATTATCAAGACGGTGTTTTTATTTGGAATATTGCCGATACTAAAAAACCATTTTTAGCTGCTTATTACGATACTTATCCTCAAAATGCAGTGAATGATTACACTAAAAACTTTGCAGGCTGTTGGGGTGTTTGGCCTTATTTGCCTAGCGGCAATATCATAGCAAGCGATAGAACCAATGGTATTTTTGTGTTAAAAGCCGATAGCGGTTTGTTAAACACTCAAGAAATTAAGCAAAATATAAAGGCAAATATTTATCCAAACCCAAGTAATGAAGAAATAAATATAGCCATTGAAACCAATTATAATGATGCATTTAAAATTCAAATTTTAAATTTACAGGGACAAATAGTAAAAGAATTTACACCCGAATTTAAAAGCAATTATTTGTATACCGAAAACATCAGTGATTTAAAAAATGGATTATATATTATAGCAATTATTGGCACTAAAAACATTTTAAAACAAAAATTTTGGAAACAATAATTATTTCCATTTAACATTAAAAACATGCGAAAAATATACATTTTACTCTTTATTTTATTATCAGTAAATGGCTTAAAAGCCCAACAATCATTGAACATGGAGCTGTTAGCTCAATGGAACGACACCACTTTACAACCAATAGATGGCGACCAACTTTGGAGTGACATAATGGGTTACCACGATTCAATAAAAAATAAAGAATATGCCATATTATTTGGAAACGATAGCTTTTACTTTTTTGATATCACAAATCCAAAAACTACTAAATTAATAGTAACAGTTGATGGATATTCAAAAAAATCAATCAATAGAGATGTAGAAATTTACCAGCATTATGCCTATTGTGTTTCAGAAAGGTCAGGCAGTTTGGGAGGATTGCAAATATTAGATTTACAATATTTACCCGATTCAGTACATGAAGTTTATAGAAGCGATGCATTAACTGTTCAAGCGCATACTGTGTTTATAGAAGTGGAAAGAAAACGAATGTATATACCACAAAATTCTACTAAAGTTGGTTTTTCTGCCATGGATATTTTTTCGTTAAATAATCCTGAAAACCCAACGAAATTGGCCAGTTTACAAGTTCCTTTAAATGGTTTGGGCGAAGCTCAATTTAGTAAGGTTCACGAAATGTATAGTAGAAATGATACGGTATATTTATCGTGTTATGAAAACGGATTATACATGATGGATTTGACCAATTTAAACGCTCAAAAATTATTGGGCGTAATAGCAAATTATCCGCAGCGAGGAACTAACCATAGCAGTTGGTTAAATGCCAAAGGAAATATGATCATGTTTACCGATGAAAACCAAGGTTCACCCATAAAAATATTTGACATTAGTGACATAGGAAATCCAAAACAAATAGTATATTTTAATTCGCACCCAAATGCATTGCCACATAATGCTTATTGGAAAGAAAATATGGCCGTAGTTTCCGCTTATGAAGACGGTGTTTATATATTTGATATAACAAATTTGAACAATCCAAAAGTACATGCTTTTTACGATACCTATCCTTTAAATGCAGATGGTGTTTATTCGGGTTTTCATGGCTGTTGGGGAGTATGGCCTTATTTGCCAAGTGGCAATATAATTGCCAGTGATATAAGCGAAGGATTATTTGTTATGAAACCTAATTATGGCGTTGGAGAAAACGAAATCATTTCAGAAAACGCTATTGTTGAAATATATCCTAATCCAGCAAATAAATTGGTGAATTTTAAAATGCCCAATCTAAATGAAAATTATGATTTAATTATAATGGATACGAAAGGATTAATAGTAAAAGAATCAGCAATTAACTCAACAAACTTAAAATTAAGTATAGATGGCTTAAATGCTGGGTTTTATTTTTTCAAAATAAGCAATGCTAATTATTCAAAAACTTTTAAAATAATTATTGAATAAATTAATAATTGTTATTCTTGTGATAAAAATTATTGCCACACTTACGGCACCAATATTTATATACATTTTTGGGAAGCATATATTTTTTCATCCAAGAATTTCTAGCAACACGCTCCGAATCGGGAGAATTACATACCCTACAAGTTTTATCTTTTTGCGTTTTAATAAAAATAAAAAACTTAAAAGAAAAGTAAAAAAATAAAACTAAGAGGAATACAAATAATAAATAATAAAACATACAATTTTTGGGGTGTGCAATGATACAAAAATTTATAAAAATATAAAATAAACGTATAATTAAAATTCCCTAAAAAACCGTCAGCTATTTTTTGTTAAAGTAAAAACAGTAATCTCAGGTAAAATACCCACTCGTCCTGGATATCCTAAAAAGCCAAATCCCCTGTTTACGTATAGTTGTTGGTTTTTAACATGATACAAACCAGCCCAATGAGGATAAATATATTGGGAAGGACTCCATTTAAAACTCCCTATTTCAACACCAAATTGAAATCCATGTGTATGTCCGCTAAAGGTAACATCAATGTCTTTATGATTTTTACTAACTATGCTATCAAAATGACTTGGATCGTGTGAAAGTAATAATTTTACAGGAACATCAGGCATATTTTTAGTGGCTTTATCTATGTCACCATATTTTTGAAAACGTCCCCTATCACCCCAATTTTCTACACCAATGATTCCAATTCTTTGGTTGTTTTTGGTTAAAGTTATATGTTCATTTCTTAATAAATTCCAACCCATGTTTTTATGTGCTTGTGCTAAATCTGCTAAGTTTTTTTCTTTTGCTTCTTTACTTGCCCAATTTGGAACATAATCACCATAATCGTGGTTTCCATATATACTAAATACACCCATTGGTGCTTTTATTTCCGCAAAAATATTTTGCCAATCATATAATTCATCTGTCATGCTATTCACAATGTCGCCAGTAAAAAACACCAAATCAGCATTTTCTTGTTTGATCATTTGAATGCCTTTATAAACAGCATCTCTATCGGTAAAACTTCCCGTGTGAACATCACTTATTTGTAGCAATTTTACACCTTCAAAACCACTTGGTAAATTAGGCAAATACAATTGAACGCGTCTAACTCTGTAATCGTAAGCTCCTTTAATAATTCCTCTTGACAAAATTATAAGCGGTGCAGCGGAAACCAATAAACCTGTAGTAGCCAAAAATTGACTTCTACTTATTTTTTCTTTTTCCTCTATTTCTTCTTCGTGAATATGTTCTAAAACATCACCTTGAGTAGGATCAACAATGTTTTTTGATTGATTTCGAGATACTATTTTTCTCCATATTATTTTGAATAATCTTTTTAAATCATCAAAAATTAAAAAAATACATACAACAAATTTTGAAATATAAATGACAAAATAGAAGCCAGCGAAGTATATTTTAATAAAATTATTTCCGTTTTTACCAGGAAAAAGCAGACCAGAAATAAAATAAATAAAAACTAACACAGGAATAGTCCAGTAAATATAAGCAAATACTTTTCTTGTAAAATCTGATTTATTTCTTACTAAAGCCCTAACAGCTTGCCAACTATATAAATCAATTATAATTGCGAAGGATATAAAAGATAATGCTAATTTAATTTGAAATGCTTGAATCACGAATGTTTTATGCTTTATTTGAAAAGAATACAAATAAACAATGCTTTGTACATAAAACAAAAGGAGATTTCATTATGATTTTGTAAACTTGCTGCGAAAAAAATATTTTGAATAAAAACAAACACATAAAAGCAATACAAGGAAAACTCATAAAGTTTAAAGATTGGCTTTTGAAAGTGTTCCTACTTTCTTGGCAATTCAGTTTTATGCTGATTATACTTTACAGAGTAGTTCCGGTTCCGTTAACTCCTTTACATATGGTTAGGCTATTTGAACAAATGGCCGGAAGTGATGAAATGCGTTTAAACAAATCGTGGCGTGGAATTGATTATATTGGTAACAATATGATTAAAGCTACCATAGTTGGCGAAGATTTACAGTTTTTTGAACATTACGGTTTTGATTTTGAACAAATATACAAATCAATAGAAAGCAGTATAAATGGTGGAAAAAAATTAAGAGGAGCAAGTACTATAAGCCAGCAAACTGCTAAAAATTTATTTTTTACTCCAAGCCGTAGTTGGATTAGAAAAGGATTAGAATTTTATATTACAGTAAGCATAGAATTGCTTTGGAGTAAACGAAGAATTTTGGAAGTTTACTTAAATATTATAGAAATGGGCAAAGGAATATATGGAGCTGAGGCTGCAGCAAATTTTTATTATAATAAATCGGCCAATGAATTAAGTAAAAATGAAGCTGCATCAATTGTTGCTTGTTTTCCAAATCCAAGAAGATGGACCGCTAATAAGCCCTCAAAATATATAGAAAGAAAACAATCAGTAATAGTGAGGTATATGAAATATGTAAAAATACCATGGAAACAAAAAGGTACTAAGTAAATTTTATATTTTCTGTATTCTTTTTGTAGATATAAAATTTGTGGTGACATTTACCACATGAATATTTTCTGTATGTATCAGAAATCCCTATCATTTTAAATAATTTATTTTTTTTAATCCTTGAAATGTCTTTTACAGCGCCACATTTTGGACATTTGTAATTAAAATTAAAATAAATATTATAAACATAAAAAAACAAAACAACAAGGATAAAAAGTAAAAAAATAGGAATAAAATTTACATATAAGAATCCTTCTATGTCTATGGCATTGATAATTAAAGTATTCATTTCGTTTTATATTAATTACTTAATTTGTTTTTAATAATTCGGGAATAAACTAAAAAATAGTTAATTATCAAAATTAAATCATAAAAAAATAATTAAGTAAAATAGTATTGAAATAAAAATAAAATAATCAAAGGCCTAATTCTCTTTTATATTCGCACACCTCAAACAATTTTCATTCAATGAAATTACCAATAATCAATAAAAATATATTTTTACTTTTAAGTGTATTTCTCATTCCCCAAATTTCATTGATTGCGCAGCAAACAGAAATAATAGAAGGACAATTGATAAGCAAAAAAAATAAAAGTCCTTTAATTGGTGTGGTGATATCATTGGTTAATTTAAACGATTCGTTTACCAGAAAAAACTGCCTAACTGATAGTGAGGGTAAATTTAAAATACAAAATTTAAAATATGGTACTTATGGTTTTAGTGCCTCCTATATTGGTTTTGAAAAACTAACAAGCATTATTAAAATAAATTCACCAATAGAAAAAATTGGCGTTTTTAAAATGAATGAAAACTTAAATCAATTAAAAGATGTAAATATTACAGAAAGTGTCATACGATCGCAACAGAAAAATGATACTATAGAATACAATGCAAAAGCATTTAAAACCAATCCTGATGCTAATGTACAGGATTTGATAACTAAAATGCCGGGAATTACTTTAGACAATGGAACGGTAAAAGCACAAGGCGAAACTGTTCAAAGAGTAACGGTAGATGGCAAAGAATTTTTTGGGGATGATGTGGCTTTAGCTTTAAAAAATTTACCCGCTGAGGTAATTGAAAAAATACAAGTTTTTGATAAGCAAAGTGACCAAGCACAATTTACTGGATTCAATGATGGAAATACTCAAAAGTCGATCAATATAGTTACAAAAGCGGGAAGAGCTAATGGTAAATTTGGAAGATTATATGCAGGACCAGGAACTGATGACAAATATACTGCTGGTGGTAATATTAATTTATTCAGGGGAAAGCAACGCATTTCTATTTTAGGACTAAGTAATAACATAAACCAACAAAACTTTGGTTCACAAGATTTATTAGGCCTTCAAAGTGGAGGTAACCAAGGTGGAAGAGGCGGAATGGGAATGGGAGGAAGAGGAATGGGAATGCCTGGTGGCGGAGGAAATGCAAGTAATAATTTTGTGGTAGGTAATCAAGGTGGAATTAATAAAACCAATTCGGGTGGTATAAACTTTAGCGATATTTGGGCAAAAAAATTAACAGTAACTGGAAGTTATTTTTTAAATCAATCAACCAATAACACCAATAACCAATTGCAACGCACCAGTTTTTTAAGTGGTGGTGTGAACCAATTATACAACCAAAATAGCACAAGCAATAGTGACAATTTAAACCACAGGTTAAACCTTAGGTTAGAATACAATATTGACAGCAATAACTCCATTGTATTAGCACCAAAATTAAGTTTTCAAGAAAATAGTGCTAATAGTTTAACCAATGGTTTTACTACATTTAACAATGAATCATTGAATAAAACTAATACCATCAACACCTCTAATAATAGTGGGCTAAGCTTAAATAACAATATATTATACCGCCATAAGTTTGCAAAGCAAGGCAGAACAATTTCATTTAATTTAGGAACAGATATTAACGATAAAAATGGATCCAATTATTTAAGTGCTAATAACACTTTTTATTTTCCAACAGATTCTATTTCCAGGTTTGAACAAAAAACTACTACCAATGGAAAAAGTAACACTCATTCGGGAGCTATCAATTACACGGAACAAATTGGTAAAAACGGAATGATCATGGCTAATTATTCGCCTTCATTTACCCAAAACTATAATTACAAATTAACCAATACCAAAGACACGCTCAATGGCGAATACAATATATTAAATAATAACTTATCGAGTAATTTTGACAATACATTAACTACGCAAAGAGGTGGTATAAATTACCGATATAAAATGGGTGAAAAAGCTAATTTGATGTTGGGTGCAAATTATCAAAATGTAATATTAGAAGGAGTGCAAAAAACACCCATTCCAATTAGTGTTAAAAAAACTTTTGACAATGTATTGCCAAATGCTATGTTTAGTTATCAAATTAACAAGCAGAACAACATTAGAATATTTTACAGAACCAATACCAATGCACCTGCTATTAACCAATTACAAAGTGTAATTGACAATTCAAATCCTTTAAGTTTAAGTACTGGAAATCCACAATTAACACAGGAATTTAGCCACAATTTAGTAACCAGGTATGGTTTAACAAATGCCGATAAAGGAAAAACTTTCAATTTGTTTTTAAATGCAAATAACACCCAAAACTATATTGGAAATTCAACTTATACGGTAAGAGATAGTAGCCAAGTTATTGATGGAATTACCCTAAGCAAAGGTTCACAATTAAGCAAACCCGAAAACTTTGACGGATATTGGAATATCAATAGTTTTATTACTTATGGTTTCCCTATAAAAAAACTAAAAAGTAACATGAATTTAAACCTTGGAACTACCTTTAATAAAACACCTAGTAAAATAAATAATTTGGTAAATTATACCAATACTTTTGTGCTTACTTCTGGTTTTGCCTTGGCAAGTAACATCAGCGAAAAAATAGATTTTACACTATCATATACCGCTTTTTATAATGTGGTAGAAAACACCATGAATGCCAAGTTGAACAACAATTATTTTTATCAAATTAGCTCCGCTAAATTAAACTTATTACCATGGAAAGGCTTGGTATTAAGAAGTGAAATTATCAATACTTATTATACAGGATTAGGAAGTAGTTTTAACCAAAATTTTTATTTATGGACCGGTGGAATAGGATATAAATTCATGAAAAATAATGCTGCCGAAATAGTATTTAATACTTACGATATTTTAAATCAAAACAACAATATAAGCAGAACCATTGCTGGAAACTATATAGAAGACAGTAAAACCCAAGTTTTAACACGCTATTACATGCTGGTATTTACATATAATATTAGAAGTTTTGGTGGCAGAAAATAATTACATATCACTCGCTCGCATCTTGCGAGCATAAATTTTTTATACAAATTCCCGGTCATTGAGCTTGTCGAAATGTCGGCAATCAATCGCAACTTACAAATCTGAATTTATTTGGCGT
The DNA here is from genome assembly GCA_947453415.1 of Bacteroidota bacterium. Lineage (GTDB taxonomy): Bacteria > Bacteroidota > Bacteroidia > UKL13-3 > UKL13-3 > JAAFJM01. The sequence continues at coordinate 54,136 of CANGGG010000003.1, forward strand.
TTTGCCCTACATAAAATTTTAGTTTTTTAAAACAATAACCCTTCGGCAAACTCAGGGTGACATCAAATTTTGGTATAATCAAAATACGAGCGAAGGCTTAGGAATTGTTGTTGGTGCCGCTGCGCTAAAACACCAACAACGGGCAAATTCCCCTCTTGAGAGGTGGTCGCAAACCGGGGTGGATAATCAGCCGGTGGCTTTTCAATATTCTCACCCGCAAAATTCGAGCGAATGCCAATAAAGTTAAATTTTATGGTCCTTTGTGACCATAAATACATATGGTCATAAAGGTCCATTTTTATATTTCATACAAATTTTACTCTTTGAAATTCAAAGTTTTAGAAAACTTAAAAATCAAATTAGGCTAAAGGGATTGCTATTGAGTATTTAACCATTCATTATTGAAAATTATTTTTCTGAAAAACAGGTAATTAAAAAAATAAGGTAATGAGTTTTTAAAAAATCACTACTACTACCTTAGGTAGAATGAAAATTATTAAATCTATAATTGTTAAATGCTTTTAAAAAAATATGAAAAAAACTTTTTCAATATATGCTAGTCAAATTACTTTTTGATTATATATGAATGAAAAAGAATATTTAAGTGCATCAATCACTTAATCTATTTTAGTTCGACCTTAAATGGCGAACTAGAATTGTATCATTGCAATTGTTTTATGAAAAAAATATTTTACCCTATAATATTCTTCTTCCTTTTTGCCTTAGGTTTAAAGCTTTCTGCTCAAAAACTAAATGCCTATCAAGAAAAATATGTTCGTAATGTAATTGCACATCAGTTCTATGAATGTGCAAATGGCGTAAATTTTGAAAGTGGAATGGCCAATTTTTGTATCATTAACCATGATACATTCTTTAATCCTTTTGGCTACCAGTACTTATTTCATATAAAAGGCGATTCCATTGAAAGGCTTGACCATTCTATGTTTCATGGTGGTAACTTTAAACGCTTTTTATTTACCGACAGTAAAAACATTTATTTATTAGGTGGATATGGAATGTTTTTAACTCATAATAATTTAGAAGCTTTCGATTTTAAGTCTCATGAGTGGTATATCAAAGCTACCACAGGAACTAAACCTCCTTATATTAGTGGTTATACTTTTAAGAATGGAAACTTTGTTTATACATTTAACAACATTAAAAATGGCAATGAAACCGAACCAGATGAATTCAATCGCGATATATATAGACTAGATCTAAATACTTTTAAATGGGAAAGATTTGAAAACTTAAATACTAAGCTTGATTTTGTATTTAATAAGGTTATCAATAAAGTCGAATTCTTTTACACCAAAGATTATTTGTTAAACATAAATGGTAATAAATTTATTCTAATTAATCCTAAAAATTTTACGTATTTAATATTAGACAATAATGGTTTAAAATACAAAGAATACAGTTTTAAAATCCATCTTAATCACTTGTGCATTATCAACCAAAGTAGCAGTGGGATATCAGAAAACGAACAAGTATTTGATATTGATTCATTGTATAAATCAAACCAAAGTATAGCCGTTCCACTGATATTGACACCCAATTGGCTGCAAATTTTTAATTTAAAATATGCTAAAAGAGTTTATATCATTTTACTGCTTTTATTATTTGTTTATGTGCTAAACTATGTATTCCAAAAACTAGAAAAAAGAGCAAAAGGAAAAATAAAAATAGATGAAACTCAAATACCCAATAGTGAAAAACAACATCCGCTCATTCAAGTTATTTTATCTTCCACAAAAAAAGAATTTACTTCCGATGAGTTAGACACCTTATTGGGAATAGATTATATGGAACATGAAAGCAGAAAAATGAAAAGACACCGCTTAATTATTCAGTTAAACGAAATTTATCCTAACCTACTTTCAAGAGAAAAAGACCAAAGCGATAAGCGCAAAACTATTTTTACAATCAATAAAAAATAAGTTAAATAAGATTGATTAGCCTTATTATTAAAAAATAATCGAATTTATTGAACAATTTTTATTTTATAACTATCTCTTTTATAGACTTCGTACTTAATTTATACCTAATTACAGTCTATTTGTAATTCTTTAAATTCTTCCTGAGTAATAAAGTTGCGCTTACATTACAATATTTTAAATGTCTGGCAGAGCGGAACGTTTTTTTATCATTTACAAACGATTGAAGTATAAATCTCAATCCATCAATGAGCTCATGAATTATTGCCATAGCTGTGATATTCAAATTAGCGAGCGCCAGTTGCAACGTGACCTGAGTTGCTTCAGTGAAATCATTAACGACAAAACCGAATTCTTGGAAATCATTACCGAAGCCAATAATAAAAAAAGATACAAAATTTCAGAACGTCAATAGTTGTAATTGTAAATAAATCAACCGCTATCGCTCGCATCTTGCGAGTGTGAGTTCAATTGGCGTCCCGCCTAACTTAAATTTTTTAGTTTTTTAAAACAATAACCCTTCGTCCGATAACTATCGGACAAGCTCAGGGTGACAGCAAATTAACGTTACTTGAAAGACGCGAACAAATGATGAACTTTCCAGATGTATCGGATCTTCATAATTTATACTTCATAATTTATACTTTATACTTTATACTTTCCCGATGTGTCGGGACTTCATACTTTTTACTTTCCCAGTGCTTTCATGCTTTTTTAATTCATGCTTTATAATTTATAATTCTTATGTAAAATTCTTATCTCATTTTAACAACTACTGTATAAACCTAAAAATAAATCTATTATTGAAGTTCAAACAAATAAACTAAAATATGAAAATAAAAATTACGATGATGTTGTTATTGTTATTGAGTATTAAATACTCAGCACAATCACAACAATTAATTACCGAAAACTTTGACTATGCCACAGATTCGGCATTAACATCCAATAATTGGTTACAAGTAGCCGCAGCCACACCACTATTAAAAGTGGCAAACACTGGCTTAACTTACATCGGATACAACTTATCAGGCATTGGTAAAGCTGCTAAAGTAGACACTGCAGGTCAAGACATTTACCGCGATTTATTCAATAATGTTACCACCGGAAACCTATATACTTCCATGATGATTAACGTGAGTAAGGTTACTACAGCAGGTGATTATTTCTTTGCTTATTTACCTCAAACTTCTTCCACAGGATACACTGGTAGGTTATATGCTAGAGCAGCTGGTAATGGTTTTTATAAAATTGGTATATCAAAAGGAACTGATGCGGCTGTTTATAGCACTGATAGTTTTGCTTTAAACACTACTTCGTTATTGGTAATTAAATACCAATACAATACTGGTACTACAAACGATTCAGTAATGGTTTATAATTTTACAAGTGGCTTTCCAACTACTGAACCTACAACAGCTAAAGTAGCTACCATAGGCGGAACTACTGTAGATGCTCCTACTTTAGGACGTTTGGCTTTGCGCCAAGGTGCTGCAGCTAACGCACCTCGCATATTGGTTGATGGTATTAGAAGCGCCACTAGTTGGGCAGACTTAAATGCTGCAACTGTATCAAACTCGCCTTCGGCATTTACCATTGCATTTACTACTACTACCACTTCTTCTACCAGAATATCATGGACAAAAAACAGCAATTATATTGATAGTAATTATACTACATTGGTATTTGTAAAAGCCATTAATCCTATCACAATTGGTACACCTACATTATCGGCAAACGCTTATTCCGCTAACACTGATTTTACATTAGCTAGTTCATATTTCCAAAACGATGGAGCTGCTAAATGTATGTATAAAGGCGACACCAGCACCGTTTTAATTAATGGCTTAAACCAAAATACTTTATACCAAGTAGCAGTTTTAGTAGTTAAAAACACAGACAGCGCGTATTCAGCCGCAACTACAGCAAGTGTTACTACAACAAGCACCGCTCCAAGAACAATGCTTAATTTGTTATTTGCTGCCACTGGACAAACAAGTGCTAAAGTTAGTTGGTCAAAACCTACAGGTTATGTTAATGCGAGTAATACCATGGTGGTTTATGCTAAAGCAATGTCGGCCATCACAGCAGGAACTCCAACTACCAATCCATTATTAATTACAGCCGATTCAAATTTTAGTGGAATTGGATCTGCTTTATCACTTGACGCAAGTGCACATTGCATTTACAAAGGTGATAGCACTTTTGTAAACTTAGTGGGATTAAATGCAGGTACTAATTATTATATAGCTGCTTATGCCATTAATGATATTGATTCAAATTATTCACCTGTAGTAAATGCTACGGGAATAACGGCTAGTTCAGGACCAATCAATGTAAAATTAGTAACAGTAGTTTCGTTTACACCTGCTACCGCTAATTTAACATGGACTAAAGATACCAGTTACAAAAACACTAACTTTACTACTTTAGTTTTTTTAAAACCATTAAGTTTAATTACACAAGGAACGCCAAATATAAATCCTGCTAATTATACCGCAAATAGTGTATTTGGTTCAGGTACAAAATATCAAAATGACACCAATGCTTTTTGTATTTACAAAGGTGATTCAACTTTTGTAACGCCAAGTAATTTAAATGCATCAACCCTTTATTATGCATTAATTTATGTGGTAAGCGATGCTGATTCGTTGTATTCAAATGCCATAACAGCAAGTGTAACTACTAGAGGCTTACCTCCTACTAATGTTTCGGGAACAACTGTTGCTGGTATAACTACTACTAGCACTAAAATTAGTTGGACAAAACCTTCAAATTATAACAATACTACGCTAACTACTTTGGTTTTTGTTAAAGCTAATACCGCAATAACAGAAGGAACACCAAGCAGAACAGTTACTACTATTAATGCAAATGCAAATTTTAGTTCAGCTTTAAGTTCACGTTACCAAAATGATACTGCTGCTAAATGCGTGTATAAAGGCGATACCAATTTTGTTAATGTTACAGCCATTAATAATTACACCAATTACCATGTATTAATTTATGTGGTAAGAGATGCCGATTCAACTTATTCAACTACTAGCGCAACTGGAAGCGGAACCGCATCACCAAATCCTCCAGCACCAACGTCATACACCATAGCTCAAATAGGAAACATAAATACTACTACGGGTGTGCCTGACTCCATTAATGTAAGAGTGGCCTTGCGTGGTATCGTTTATAGCATTAATCAAAGAACAGCATTACAAGGTGGATTAATATTTGTATTGCGCGATAATACAGGTGGAATTACTGTGGCAAACACTGCAAGTACATTTGGTTATACACCTGTAGAAGGTGATAGCATTCAAGTATTTGGAGTAATATCTACCAATAGAGGTTTATTAATTATCGGAAATATTGATAGCTTAGCTGTTTTAGCTTCTGGTAAAACTTTAACTAATCCAAAACTTACAACCCGTTTAGGGGAAAATACTGAAAACGATTTAGTACGTTTAAATGTAGTAAAATTTGTTACTAAGCCTATTGGAGCAAATTGGACAGCAGGTCAAACTTATAATATTATTACTGCTAATAACGATACTGCTACTATTAGAATTTATAACTCAAGTTTATTGGCAAATACTGCTTTCCCTACTACTACTTATTTTCATGTAAAAGGATTTGGTGCACAAGTATCTACTAGCAATGCTGCTCCTTATGCATTTAATGGCTATCAAATATTACCAAGAAACGCCAGTGACATCGTTCCTTACAATGCCTTAACAAGTTTTCAAGTGCTGACTCCTGTTACTAATAATAATGTAACAATATCTGGCGACACTAACCAAACTATGTTTACTAATTGGACTGCGTCAATTCTTGATCCAATCAGTTCATCGGTGGGGCCAGTTCTTTATACTTTATCAATAGACACTTTAGGAGGAAACTTCCGTAACCCACTTGCTAGCTTACTTTCTAAAACTTCAGGTATTGATACCTCATTAGGTATTACCTTCGGTAGATTAAGAAGTATATTAATTTCATTAGGTGTTCAAACTAATCAAACGCTATCATTAAAATGGAGAGTAAACGCAGTAGCAGGTCCTTTTACTGTAAGTACTGATTCCATAGTTACCAATTTTACTTTAGGTTACGGAATGGGAGTTCAAAACCAAGTAGCTAAAACATTAGTAGCTTATCCAAATCCTTGTAATGAAAATATTTTTGTTCAATTGCCTGCTTTATTAAGCAATAATGCAACAATAGAAATAGTAGATTTAACAGGAAAAGTGTTAATTACTAAAACCATTGACAACAAACAATTGAACGAAGTTTCGGTAAATACAAACGCTTTAACTAAGGGAATTTATTTACTTAAATTAACAAATGACAACGAAACATTTATTCAAAAAATGATCAAAGAATAATTGGTTTGATAACAAACAAAAACCCTGATTATTGAAAGATAATCAGGGTTTTTTATTTTAGGAAAAGTATTAATTCGAAACAAATTTGATTTACATTTGCCAATTATGACAAGCAATAACATCAACTCAAGCAAAAGCGATTATTTTATAGCATTAGAAGACCAACATGGTGCACATAATTACCACCCAATTCCAGTAGTAATTGAAAGAGCCGAAGGTGTTTTTATGTACGATGTAGATGGAAAAATGTATTTCGATTTTCTTTCGGCATACAGTGCCGTTAACCAAGGTCATTGCCATCCGCGCATCATAAATGCCATGATTAATCAGGCTCAAAAACTAACTTTAACAAGCAGGGCTTTTCATAATAATATATTAGGCGAATACGAACAATTTATTACCAATTTATTTGGTTACGATAAGGTTTTACCCATGAACACAGGCGTAGAAGGTGGCGAAACTGCCATTAAATTAGCCAGACGTTGGGGATACGATGTAAAAGGGATTCCAGAAAATAAAGCAGAAGTTATTTTTGTAGAAGGAAACTTTTGGGGTAGAACAATGGCAGCTATTTCATCAAGTAATGATCCAAGTAGCTTTCAAGGATTTGGTCCATTTATGCCAGGTTTTAAACTAGTTCCTTATAACGATTTAGCTATTTTAGAAGAAACATTTAAAGCCAATCCTCATATTTGTGCTTTCATGTTTGAACCTATTCAAGGTGAAGCGGGAGTTGTTGTTCCTCACGAAGGATACTTACAAGGAGTGCGTAATTTATGCACGAAATACAATGTGTTAATGATTGCTGATGAAGTTCAAACTGGACTTTGCCGTACGGGCAAAATGTTAGCCTGCGACCATGAAAACGTAAAACCCGATGTATTAATTTTAGGCAAAGCACTTTCGGGCGGAACCATGCCAGTGGCAGCTGTTTTAGCTAATAATGAAGTAATGCTAACTATAAAACCTGGGGAACATGGAAGTACTTATGGCGGAAATCCCTTGGCCTGTGCAGTAGCAATAGAAGCGCTGAAAGTATTAACCGAAGAAGGTTTGGCAGATAATGCCGAAGCAATGGGAATTATATTCAGAGAAAGAATAGCTGAGTTAATGCAGCAAACTAATTTAGTGAAACTGGTTCGTGGACGAGGATTGTTAAATGCAATTGTTATTATGCCGTTTGGCAATGGTAAAACTGCTTATGATGTTTGTTTAGCTTTGAAAGATAATTTATTATTAGCCAAACAAACTCATGGTGATATCATTCGTTTTGCACCGCCACTTACTATTACAGCAGCTCAAATGCATGCCGCTTGCGATATCATAGACAGAGTAATTTTAAGTTTGTAATCAATTAAAATAATTTTTTCCAAAATATTTTTCTATTTATAAAACTATATTTATAAGCAAAATACAAATTTGCACCATACAAATTTTGCAAACCAAAAGTTTCCCCAAATCGATCGGTGCCAATGGTTACATATTTATACCTAATGGCTAAACCTAAGTTTATGTCTTTATATTCATTTAAAATAAAAGGCAAGCAAATTGTTAATTTTTCATTTTCATATCGCGGAATAATAGCAACAGTATTCATTCTTGACAAGGAAGGCATTTTGGCTAAAGTAATTCTTTGAACTATAGTAGCATTTACATAAAAAATAGCGTTCAAATTATAGTCATATTGCAAGCTAATAGCACTTGGGAGTATTAACCAAAAACTATTAAAAGTTTGCGTTTTTTCTGCTCCTACATAACTTCTAAGCGTAGCATCCATTACCGAAATATCGTATTTGGCAATCGTATCAAATTTGTTCCAATTCAAACTTCCATTTATAATATTAGTAGCCAATGAATTTTTAAAATACTGAATAGCGCCAATATCTAAAAGCGAAATGCCAGCTTTCCAATCATACACTTTTGTATTATTTCCATATTGATATAAATTCGGACAATAACGAGTGCCTGCAGCAGCATTTTTCTGAACGGAATAGCCAATGTCAAAGCAAGATCCAATACCATTTAGCGAAACGCTACTATTTGAAGTATTTTTAAAATTTTTACTAGTTGATGGACCCGAATAAGCATAAGAAAAATTAGAGCTATCAAAAATTAATTTATTTCCATCATCATTCCAGCCGTTGTATCCATTATCGTAGATATATCCGCCTGCTATTCCAAAAAGTGCTTTTACCGTAAAACCCAAACGATACGTATACTTATAGTTGTCATTAATTACATGTGCGTAACTAAAACCAAGCTCGGCCCAACTTCCAAATGAAACTTTGGTGTTTTCCATTTTAATTTGTTGGTATCGAATTGGAGAATATGTTAGCCCCTCAAAAACAGAGGTAGCTGATATTGTATTCATGTTAGTTACACTTAAATGAGTTTTAAAAGCAGTAGTGATAGCCAATGATGTTTTTCTGCTAATAGCAAATAAAAAAGAAGGCCCTAACACATTTACTCCGCCAAAAACATAAGCATTTGGTTGAAAATCTCTTATCAGCAAAAGATTTCCCGGTTTAAATGAATCTGTAGTAAACTTATGATTATCAAACCTAAGCCTATTAAAGTTATGATTGAAACCTAATTTAGGAACAAAAGTAGCAGGAGTAAAAAAATCATTATTGTTTATATAAACATCAGCCCCTAAAACATTAAACTCATAAGTTACAGGTTGAAAACAAATATTCGCAGGATTAATTTGCAAACTATATAAACCCGCATAATTACCTGTAGTTAACCCAAATTGGTTTTGAGCTTTGGTATTTAAATAAAAAAAACAAAAAATTACTACAAAATAGTTTTGTAAAAATAATCGAAAATTGTTTTTAATAATAACCATAAATTATGATACAATTTTAAATTATTTTAATCATTAAACACCATTGAATTTAATCAATTTTTAAAATTAGTATTAAAAAATATAGGCATAAAATAAAATGAAACATTTTTTTTTATTTATTACCTTTTAAAGGCAGCTTTTCCATCATCTAAAAATTTCACAAAGGCAGCTTCGTCAGTGTCATAAAAACGAGGAGAAGTAAGCACTTTTTCATTTCCATCAATTAATACATATTGTGGTTGAGCCGAAAAATTATATTTAGAAATTTGCAAATCTTGATTTTGTCCACCAATGGTTTTCTTTACCTTTCCATCTCTGGCCGAAGTATACCATTCGTTTTCAGGTAATTCTTTGCGTTCGTCAGCATAAAGCGAAACAATGATATAATCGTTTTGTAAGCGCTTAAGCACTTCTGGCTTGGCCCAAACATATTCTTCCATTTTACGGCAATTCACACAAGCATGGCCTGTAAAATCAACAAATAATGGCTTGCCAGTTGCTTTTGATGCAGCTAATGCTTCTTTGTAATCAAAATATCCTGTTAACCCGTGAGGCAAATGTAAAAAATCGGCATGTTTTGCATATACAGTGGATTGGTTGATTGGTGAATTGGTGGATTGTGAATGATTATTTTCAGCACCTAATATAAAATCTTGCGTTTGCATAGGTGGCAACAATCCCGAAAGTGCTTTTAATGGAGCGCCAAATAAACCAGGAATCATATAAACACCAAAACAGAATGAAATAACTGCTAATCCAAATCGAGGAACACCTATAAAAGGCATATCGCTATCGTGGCTAAACTTTAATTTTCCTAACAAATACATTCCTAATAAAAAGGCAATTACAATCCAAATGGTCAAATAAATTTCTCTGTCTAATATTCCCCAATGGTAAACTACATCGGCAGTAGAGAGGAATTTAAATGCAAAAGCAATTTCAATAAAACCCAAAACTACTTTCACTGAATTAAGCCATCCACCGCTTTTAGGTAGGTTTTGCAACCAACTTGGAAAAACAGCAAATAAGGTAAACGGCAATGCCAAACCAAAACCAAAAGAGGCCATTCCTAATAATGGTTTTATAAATTTTCCACCCACCGCTTCTATGAGTAAACTTCCTACAACCGGACCTGTGCAACTGAAAGAAACCAAGGTTAAAGTAAATGCCATAAAGAAAATTCCTGCAAAATTTCCCATGCTACTTTTAGAATCTATTTTATTGACAAATGCGTGAGGCAATGTAATTTCAAACATACCTAAAAACGATGCTGCAAATACCAAGAAAATGACAAAGAATAAAACATTTGGCAACCAATGTGTACTTAACCAATTTCCAAAATCTGGTCCTAAACCAAAAAACGCAAAAACCAATCCTAGCGATGCATAAATTCCAATTATAGAAATTCCAAAAGTGATAGCTCTTGTAATTCCTTCGGCTCTAGTACTACTTTTTTTAGTAAAAAAACTAACAGTCATTGGCAACATTGGAAATACACAGGGTGTGGCTACTGCAATTAATCCACCTAAAAATGCCAAAATTAAAAAGCTAAAAAAACTTTCGGTTGCTGGTTTTGATAATGGAATTGCTGCTGTAACTTCTGTTTTTGATAATGTATCTTTTTTTGTTTCTGAAGCAATATTTGTTGAAGTATCTGTTGTTGAAATTACATTTTCAGTATTTTTAACATCCGTATTATTTTCAATTATAGTTTCATTGGAAGTTGTAATTTTTAAATTTTTTACTTCATATTCTTGTTCATAAGGCGGCATGCACATACCAGTAACTTCTGAGCATTCTTGAAAATATAGTGCTACTTTTATTTTTGGATTTGCTGTTAATATTTTTACTTTTTGAATAAACTTTGCAGTTCCTTTCATGGTGCTTACTGTTCCTGGCCAAACTTCTTCATAATGCTTATGGCTTCCTATTGGTATAGTTTTGCCCACTAATTGGTATGATTTATCTTTGGACCATGTAAATTCGGCAGTAATTGGACCTAAATTGGGATCCATATCATTGCTATACATATACCAATCTTTTTCAATTACACTGGTTAAAACAATGTCTATTTCATCGCCAATATTTGCTGCTGTTTTACTGCTTGTTATTTTCCAAACAGGTGTATTTTTTAATTGAGCAAATAAATTAGAAAAGGCAAAACTGAAAAGTATGGTTACTAAAAATACTAATTTGTTTTTGGTTTGAATCATGATTGAAAAATAAAAGTGTACATGGCAAATGTAAAAGTATTTAGCAAAAAATGATGTAACAAATATTACATAATATGTAATACCAATTACAATTCATAAAAAAACCCTGATTTTAATCGAAAAATCAGGGTTTAAATTTCTAAATATAAATTATTTTTGAGGAGCTACTTGTCTAGGAGGTGCAATTGGAGCATCAACTAATCCAAGTTTCTTTTTTACAGCTGGAGTAATATTATCACCATCTGGTTTGTATAACATACCTGCTGAATTGGCATCAAAAACATAAGAATAACCAACTTCTTTGGCTACCTGAGCAATTGCGGTTTTAGCTTTTTCAACGATTGGTTTTAACAAATCAGCTTCTTTTTTTCTGCTTTCTTCTTGTGCTGATTGTTGAAATTCTTGAATACGTTCTTGTAATTGGCGTAATTCTTTTTCTTTAAACTCACGCATGGTTGCGGTAGTTGTGTTTGCCGATTTATCAAAATCTTCGTATTTAGTTTTGAATTCAGCTTGTAATTTTCCTAAATCTTCTTCTAATTGTTTTTGGTATTTTTCCATATCAGTATTGGCTTTTTTGTACTCAGGCATTGCCACCATTACTTCTTGTAAATCTACGTAACCTAGTTTTTGAGCATTTGCTACAAAAAATCCTCCGCAAAGTGCAAATACCATTGCCAATGCTACTTTTCTAATGATTCTCTTCATTTTGTTTATTTGTTTTTGTTTATATATTATTTGATTTAAAATTATTTTTGAGGTGCTGGATTTTCTGGTTTTAATTGGTTTTTGCTACTTTTATCAATTGCTATGCCAAGTTCTGCTAACACTTCATTACTCATGTCGTATTTTGAATTGGTGTAAAGCATTACTACTTCACCACCTTTTGCAAATATAAAATCATAAGCCCTTGCTTTTGCCGTTTTTTGAATGGCATTATACACTTTATCTTGAATTGGTTTTACTAGCTCTTGACGTTTTTTAAATAATTCACCTTCAAAACCGAATTTTTTATTTCTAAAATCGCGTAAATCATTTTGTTTAGTTTTTAATTCTTCAGCACGTTTTTTCTTCATTTCATCACTCATCAAAATTTGCTCCGCATTGAATTCCTTTTCAGCTTTTTCCAATTCAAGCATTTTTTGCTCCATTTCCTTTTGCCAATCTTCACTCATGGCATCTAACTGTTTTTGTGCCGATCTGTATTCTGGCATCAAATCTAAAATATATTCAGTATCAACGTATGCAAATTTTTGTGCAATTGATTTATTGGCAAATAATGCCATGAATATTACAATTAAAATGATTATTTTTTTCATGATTACTAAAACTTATTTTTTTTGTTTTTAGTTTAAATTTTTAAAATTGTTGACCTATTAAAAAATGGAAATTACCTCCATTTACGCCTGGTCTTAATGGAATATCATCTATCCCCCAACCATAATCCAAACCAATCATTCCAAACATTGGAAGGAAAATTCTTACTCCCATTCCATAACTTCTGTATAATTTAAATGGATTAAAATCTCTAAAATCTAATTGCGCATTTCCTGCTTCAGCAAAAACCAAAGGAAACACAGTAGCTTGAGGATTTAATGAAATTGGATAACGTAATTCCATGGTAAATCTGTTATAAACAGTTGCACCTTTAGGCTGAATAACATTAGTATTTGGGTCAGTATATAAAGGTGTTAAAGTATTGTCTTGATATCCACGTAAAGCCACTAATTCTCTACCATCTAAGTTAAATCCTGTTAAACCAGCTCCACCCACCCAAAAGCGTTCAAATGGAGTAATTGCTAAAGCATTATTATACCTTCCAATAGCGCCAAAATTTACACGGGTCATAAATACTAAATCACCAAAAATTCTATTAAAAAATGTGGCATCAAATTTCCATTTATGGAACTCTAACCATCTTAAATTAGTTGAAGTAAGCGACTCCTTATCAAATATTAATGAATAAGGCGGAGTGAGCTGTAACGACAATGAAATATTAGAACCTGTTCTTGGGTAAATAACTTGATCGGTTGAATTTCGACTCAGCACCATTTTAAAACTAACATTATTAGAAACACCCGCGCCAATAGATGAAATATATGGTTGAGGAGGAGTTGTGCCAACGCTGTCGCTATATTTATGATTGTATTGCTGAAAACTACCCGAATACGACAACACAAAATAATCATCAGGCCATTTTAAACGTTTTCCAATTCCTACAGTTAAACCTGAGGTAAATAAACCTGTACTTCTGGCATCTTCACTTGCATATCCATTTGTTTGGCGCGAATGAAAAAGCGAAACACTTAATGCGTTTGGTCTTTTTCCTCCTAACCAAGGTTCGCTAAATGAAGCGGAATAAGATTGGTAATAAGTTCCATTGGTTTGCGCTCTTAAAGAAATACGTTGACCATCGCCACTTGGAATTGGATTCCAAGCACTTGATTTGGTTACTTTTCTTGCCGAAAAATTATTAATAGTTAAACCTAAAGTTCCAATAATCATTCCTGCACCCCAACCTCCCGACAATTCAATTTGATCGTTTGCGCGTTCTTCTACTTTATATTCTATATCTACGGTTCCAGTTGCTGGATTTGGAACTGGATTTACACCCAATGCTTCTGGGTTAAAATAACCTATTTGGCTTAATTCGCGTAAACTTCTAGTAATATCACTACGGCTAAATAACTGACCTGGTTTTGTTCTTAACTCACGTAAAATAACATGGTCGCTGGTTTTAGTATTACCTTTAACAGTAACTTTATTTATTCTTGCTTGTTCACCTTCACTGATTCTAATTTCTAAATCAATGCTGTCGTTTTCAATTAAAACTTCTACTGGTTCTATTCTAAAAAACAGGTAACCATCGTCCATATAAAGCGTGCTAATATCTAAACCCTGCTGACTCATATTTAAGCGTTGATCAAGCAAAGTTTGGTCATAAATATCACCTCTGTTTATATTCAAAACTCTGCTCAAATCTTCATCTTTGTATTTTGAATTTCCAATAAATTTGATATTTCTAAAATAGTATTTCAAACCTTCATTGATTACTATTTTGATATTTACATTTTGGTCGTTTCCTCGCCAAACAGAATCTGAAGCTATTTGAACATCGCGGTAACCCATGCTCAAATATTTTTCTACAATTTTCTTCTTGTCTTCAGTAAAATTATCATCTATAAACTTTGATTTAGCAAATAGCCTGTGCTTCCACTTAGTATCTTTCATTTGACCTCTTACTTGCTTGTCGGTTAATGCAGTATTACCAATTATTTCTATTTGGTCAATCTTTATTTTTGGGCCAGGTGTTACAAATATTTTTAATTTATTGGTGTTTTTTACCCCATTGTAATCTGTCAATTCAAATTTTACTTTTGTATCAGAACGACCTTTATCGGCAAAGAATTTTTTTATTTCTCTTTCAATTGTTACCAATAAATTTTGATTAATAATTTGACCCGCTTTAATGGTCAAATCATTGCTAATATCTTCGGCTTTTCCTTTACGAACGCCAATAATACTAAAAGTAGATAAACGCGGTTTTTCTTTTAAAACTAATTCCAACCAAATTCTATCATCTTCAATTTTTTGAACCCTAATTTTTACGTCATCAAATAATTTTTGTTTCCAAAGCGAAGTAATTGCTTTGGTAACATCATCGGAAGGAATTTTAATTTTTTGACCTAAAGTAATTCCGGAAATAATTTGTATTACACTTTTATCGTAATAACTGGTTCCCAAAACTTCAAAACCAGCCACAATATATGTTTTAGCAGCGCCATAATCTATGGTTGCGTAATTACTAGGTATTATACTGTCAGTTTGTGAAAAAACTGGCTTTATAAAAGTAAAAATTATACATGCAAAAATTGCAATTTTTTTTATCATTTGTTTATAACGAAATAAGTGGTGCATAGTTACTTTTTAAAACCAATTTGAATTTTAAATCAGCAATCAACTATTCCGCTTTCTCTTTTTTTAGTTTGAATTTAATTGTTCAGATGTTTTGCCAAATCTGCGTTCTCTTTGCTGATAATCATAAATGGCATCATACAAATCTTCTTTTGAAAAATCAGGCCAAAGTTTGGATGTAAAATAAAGCTCGGCATAAGCTAATTCCCAAAGTAAAAAATTACTAATTCTTTGTTCTCCACTTGTTCTAATCATTAATTCTGGATGTGGCATTTCGCTGGTCGATAAATGTTTATCTATCAATTGGTCATTTACGTCATCTATCGTTATTTCATTATTTTTTACCTGCGTTGCAATGCTTTTTATTGCATTTACCATATCCCATTTTGCACTGTAACTAAGTGCTAAAACCATTGTCAACCCATTATTATTTTTAGTTGCATTAATGGTTTCTTGTAATTGAATTTGGCATTTGGCAGGTAAATCGTTCATATTGCCAATCGATGCTAATTTGATATTATTTTTTTGAAGCGTTGGTGTTTCTTTTCTAATGGTATCAACTAATAATTCCATCAAAGCATCCACTTCTTTTTTGGGTCTGCTCCAATTTTCAGTACTAAAAGCATAAAGAGTAATAAACTTAATTCCAATTTCAGCTGCGGCTTCGGCTGTATCTCTTACTGCAGTTACCCCATTGTGATGTCCAAAAATTCTGAATTTACCAAATCCTTTCGCCCACCTACCATTGCCATCCATGATAATGGCAATATGTTTTGGTAATTTATTTTTATCTATTTGATCTTTTTTCGACATATCTTGATTTTAGCAAAATCGGACGAAAATAATAAAATTGTTTGAATCAAAAAGCAGAAAAATGATTAATGAAATATGATTGTTTTAAATGAATAAAAACAAGTACAGGATTTGACAATGAAAATATGTGTTGTTTTAAACACAAATAGCTGTAAACAAGGGTTTACAGCTATTTGAATATTATATTTTTTAAGTTATTTATTCCATTCCTCTAAGCATTGGACTAGTTCCCCAAGGTATTCTTGATAAAATTAAAAGTAAACCTAAACCATAATAAACCAAACTTCTCATATGTTTACTTGAATCTTCATATGCTTTTTTGCTTTTTATTCTACCTAATTGAATCAGCACTACTGCTATAATATTAGTTAAGGGATGCTCTATTACCAAAGCTCTCTTTACACTATCTTTCATGAAAACCGATGCTCCTTGCGATAAAGCTTGTTGCACATTTGGACTAATGAACCATAGTATTAAACCTAATAACAACATAGTATGCGTTAAAGCTATTAAAATTTTAGCTGCTGTATTCTCCTCTTTTCCAAAAGGTTTGTTATTTATTTTACCATTCAAAGAACGAATAATTGCATACAATGCAGCAAATAAAAATGCCCATCTTAACCAACTGTGAATCAATAATAATGTAGAATATCCCATAAATTTTTTAATTTGTTTGTGCAATTATAAACACCCAAATCAATTTATTTGTTTCAGTAATAAACAGTTTTATACACTTTTTTAAAATTGTGTATGTTGTATTCTAATTCATTTTAATTTAATTTGTTTTTATGTTTGCAGGTTTTTGGCATCAAATTCCATTTATTAGAATAGTAATTCCAATAACAATTGGCATTGGTATAAACCTGTTTTTTCCTATACCAATTATAACTATTTCAGTACTTTTATCCATTTCATTACTAACATTATTCATTATTTGGAAAGTTTTTCATTATCAATTTTACAATAATATTTTTGGTATTTTTTTTAATGCTTCATTGTTATTAAGTGGAATTGCATTGCATTCAAGCCATAATCATTTAAACTATCAAACACATTATACCAAAACCTATGGTGAATATTTAGTAGTTGAAATAAATGAACCTGGACAAATGCGTAAAAATTCTATTAAATGTAAAGCAAATGTTTTACAAGTAATTAGTCAAGGAAAATCAATTCCAGTTGATGGTAATTTGATGATTTATTTTGAAAAAGATTCAACTATTTTAGCTCAATTAAAATATGGAACTAGGATTATAATTAAAAATACGAGTCAAGAAATTAAAGGCCCGCAAAATCCTTATGAGTTTAATTACAAACGTTACCTTGCCTTTAATCAAATATACCGACAAGCATATATTCCCAAAAATAATTTTGCATTAATTGACCAATTAGGTGGAAATATATTATGGAAAATTGCTTACCAAGCACAAGCATTTTTCAACGTTTCACTTTTAAAATATGTTCAAGGTGTTAACGAAATAGCCATTTCCAAAGCTTTACTTTATGGTTATGATGACGAAATAGATCCAGAGTTAGTTCGCGCATATTCAAATACAGGAACATTGCACGTTTTGGCTGTAAGTGGAATGCATGTTGGTTTAATTTTTTGGTTGATTAATTTGGTGCTTAAATATTTTGATAAACGACAATATCAACGTGTTTTAAAAGCAATTATTTCATTAATTATCATTTGGGCATATTCGTTGTTATGTGGACTTTCACCTTCTATTTTAAGGGCCAGTGTGATGTTTAGTTTTGTTGCCTTAGGCAATATAGTAAAAAACAAACCCAATGTAAATAATACTTTGGCGGCATCAGCATTTGTGCTGCTTTTGTTTGATAGTAATATGATTGCTAATGTTGGTTTCCAATTAAGTTTTTTAGCAGTTTTTGGCATTGTAAATATTCAAAAATATTTTAAACAATGGTTTAGTTTTAACAGTAAAATTGGCAATGAAGTATGGAATATTATATCGGTTTCTATTGCTGCGCAATTGGCAACTTTTCCTTTAGGATTATTTTATTTTCATCAGTTTCCAGTTTATTTCATTGCTTCAAACTTGTTAATTATTCCGCTTACTACATTGGTAATTTTTGTTGCCATTGCAATGATTTTTATGGCGGGATTGGCACAGTTATTTTCAATATTTAATTACTTAGCAATGGCCTTGGGTTTGGCGGTAAAATGGCTTATTTATATTACCAATATTATTGTGCTTTGGCTCGAAAAACTTCCATATTCTTTTATTTCCGGAATTCAAATCAATGAAATAGAAACCATTCTTATATTTATTGCGGTAGCATATACCTGTAGTTATTTTATTACTAGAAAACAATACTTGGCAAAACTCGGATTGGTATTTTTTATCTTAGTGTTTTTGGTAAATGCTTACGAAGATTTTAAAATTCAACAACAAAAATTTATTACAGTTTACAATATCAATCAAACATTTGCTATGCAAATTTTTGATGGCAATAAAAGTATTTTAATTGTTGATTCTTCCTTATTAAACAATTCCGATAAATTTCATTTTCACATTCAGCAACATATTTGGGCCCACGGAATTACTGACGTTGACACCATTCCATTTTCTAATAATTTGCAAATATCATTGAATAAAATGAGGCTCAATATTGGCAAAACTGTTTTGCCAGATTGTATCAATATTTTAACTCAAAAAACATTTATAGACACAAATTTGATTAAAAACAATAATGCTTCAGTGATAATTAGTTCCAAACTAAAAACTAATCAAGCTCAAACAATTTCAAAATTTTTAAGCAATAAAAATATCAATGGAAATAATGTGATGGAAAATGGCGCTTTTACCTTTAATATTGAACCATAATTTTAAATACTATGAACGAATTAGTTTTATTTGAAGTAAAGGAACGTGTGGGTTATATTATTTTAAACCGACCAGAAAAACGCAATGCATTAAGTTTTGAATTTGTAGCGGAAATAAAACGTGTTTTCGCCCAAGCCGAAAGTGATAAAAACTGTAAAGTTATAGTTATTAAAGCTAATGGCGAAGCTTTTTGTAGTGGTGCTGATTTAGCAAGTTTACAAGCCATGCAAAACAATACTTACGAGGAGAATTTAGCAGATAGTAATCATTTAAAAGAACTATTTACAATGATTTACCAATCACCTAAAATTGTGATTGCACAAGTAGCAGGTGCGGCCATTGCTGGTGGCTGTGGCTTAGCCAGTATTTGCGATTTTTGCTTTGCAATTCCTGAAAGTAAATTCTCCTATTCTGAGGTAAAAATTGGATTTGTTCCTGCCATTGTTATGGTATTTTTAATTAGAAAAGTAGGTGAACAAACTGCCAAAAAATTATTGCTTACAGCTGAATTATTTAATGCTGAACAAGCCAAAAACTATCAAATAATTAATGAAGTAATAGCAGCAAATGACATTGAAAATTACGTATTTAATTTTGCCCAAAAACTTTGTACCGGAGCATCTGAACAAAGTTTGGCTTTAACCAAACAAATGATAAACGAAGTACAAAATCGTAATTTGAATGATGCTTTAAATTATGCTGCAGAAATGAACGCTAACGCACGACAAACAAACGATTGCAAACGCGGAATCAGTGCGTTTTTAAACAAAGAAAAGTTAATTTGGTAAATGTTAAATTTTTAAAACTATTACTTTACTCTTGTAGTAATTTGTTCAATTCTCTTTTCGTAATTTTTACCTTTAAATATTCTGTTTACATATATTCCTGGTGTATGAATCATATCTGGATCTAATTCGCCAGCGGGCACCAATTCTTCTACTTCGGCAATGGTAATTTTACCTGCCATGGCCATTAATGGATTAAAATTACGCGAAGTTGCTCTAAAAATTAAGTTCCCGTGTGTATCGCCTTTCCAAGCTTTTACAATAGCAAAATCCGACTTAAATGCATGTTCTAACAAATAGGTTTGACCGTCAAAATCTCGGGTTTCCTTCCCAATTGCTACTTCTGTACCAATACCAGCAGGCGTATAAATAGCTGGCATTCCATAACCAGCAGCCATGCAGCGAGTAGCTAAAGTTCCTTGAGGAATTAATTCAACTTCTAATTCACCACTTAATAACTGACGTTCAAATTCTGCGTTTTCACCTACATAACTCGAAACCATTTTTTTTACTTGATGTGTGTTGAGCAATAAGCCAATGCCAAAACCGTCAACACCCGCGTTATTACTTATACAAGTTAAGTTTTTAACACCTTTATTTACTAATGCTGTAATTGAATTTTCTGGAATGCCACATAGTCCAAATCCACCTAACATTATTACTGCACCATCTGCTATATCTTTGATTGCTTCGCTAGCATTTTCAACTACTTTATGTAACATATTTTTTTAATATTTTAATTGAAAGATTACAAGATTGAAAGATTACAAGATTCTCAAATCTCATTTCCCATCTCTCACATCTCATTTCTCATTTCTCAAATCCCATCTCTCACATCTCATTGCTCCACCACGGCTGAAAGTCCTCTGTCGCAAAGCGCTTGGCAAATACTTTTTAATTTTTCTTCTTCGCCATTTTTAACCAAAGCTTTTCCTTTATAATGCACCAACATGGCACATTGTTCTGCTTGTAATGCATCATGTTCACAAATTTCGCAAAGGCATTCAATCACCCAATCAAAAGTATTTACATCGTCATTATATAAAACAACTTTATAACCATTGTCTATTAAATCCAATACATCAACCTCTAGTTCTTTTTCTGTTTGCATTTATTTTTAAATAATTATTGATTTTTCTTCTTTTTAAATGATAATTTGTTTTCAGTACCTGCTTTAAGCCTGGTAATATTTGTTCTATGAGTATAAACTACTAGTATTGCTATGGCACAAAAAAAACAATTTGCGATCACATTATTGTTATAAAAATAAAAAGAAAGTATCGCCCCAATTCCAGCAGTAATCATGCTTCCTAGCGAAATGTATTTGGTAATAGTAACAATAGTAACAAAAACCAAAATACAAATCAATGCAATTTGCCAATTTAAAGCTATACACATGCCCAATATAGTGGCAATTCCTTTTCCGCCTTTAAATCCTGCAAATACAGGATACACATGACCCAAAACTGCTGTTACACCCAAAGCCATTTGGAAGTTAAAATGATTTTGAGTACCAGCCTCTATTGCTGAAAAATGGATTAAACTTGTGGCTAAAAAACCTTTTAACAAATCAATGAATAGCACAATAAAACCTGCTTTATTACCTAAAATACGTAAAGTATTTGTAGCACCAGCATTACCACTTCCATGCTCGCGAACATCAATTTTATGAAAAGTTTTTCCGTACCAAACAGCGGTAGGAATAGAACCTAATAAATAGGCCAAAAGGATTAATATTACTAATGTCATTTTTAAAAATTCTATTCAAGATTACAAAATTTATAGTTTATAAAAAAATACATTTGCTTTTTCTTCATCATTATCAATTTAAAAATTGATAAAAAAATCTATTAAAAGGCAAATTCTAAAAAAAATTATGCCAATTATTATCAATGAATTTTGATAGATATATTAGTATTGATAATATAAAATAACCCTTAACTTTACACTGTACTGTAAATTAAACCATCCTAAATATGAAACGCATCATCCAAAAATTATTTTTAGGTAGTAATGCCAAAAATGTAAAACCATTGGTAAGCCCCATTCGAAAAAACATAAAAAATATACAATCTATTTGGCACAATCATCACCAAGATGACAGTGGAATTGAAAAAATTATACGTCTGTTTTTAGCTACATCGCAATTGCTATTTCCAGGTATTTATTTGAAAACATTTGCCAGCAAAAAAGGAATTGAATACCAGGATTTGGCATTGGATTTATATGTAACACTTAAAGTAATTTTCCCAATTGTAATATTGGTAAATAATTGGCAATACTACCCCTGGATCATTATGATTTTGATATATTTGTTATTAGAAACCATTGTTTATATTCCCACTTTAATATTTGCTTCCGATTTATTTTCAAGGCCACGTTCTTATAAAAGATCCATGTTGTTACTTTTTTTTAATTACCTTGAAATTGTGTTTGCATACGCAGTAATTTATGCCAGTGGCAATTATTTAAATCAAGCATTTACTCATTGGTTCGATGCTGTTTATTTTAGTATCATTACTTCCTCATCTATTGGCTATGGCGACTTTTATCCTGTTACCACTTTCGGACGATTTTTGGTAAGTACACAAGCTTTATTGTTCTTGTTTTTTGTGGTTTTATTCTTGAATTTTTTCTCTACCAAAATTAAATCCAAAGGTTATTTTGACCATGAAAATAAGGAGTAGGATTACAAGTTTCAATATTTAAAAACATTCTTCAATTTAAAAACTTGAATAAATAAATCTTTATCGTAATATTGCAATATAATAATAAAATAATGGGGGCAAGTAAAACAGATCATTTTACCGAAAAACAAAATCAATTGGCAGCCATTGCAAAAGCCTTAGGCCATCCGGCAAGAGTTGCAATTATTGAATATTTACTTTCGGTCGATTCATGCATTTGTGGCGATATAGTAAATGTATTGCCATTGGCACAGCCTACAGTTTCGCAGCATTTAAAAGAGCTAAAAAATGCAGGAATTATTAAAGGAAATATTGAAGGAAATGCCATTTGTTATTGTATCAATGAACAAACATTGAGCATTTTACAAGCATTTTTTGCGCATATCAATAACCATTTACAAATAAAAAAATCAAATTGTTGTTAAAAAGTGTCTGTAATAAAACTCGAATTTCAAGTTTTCTTATCAGACAATTCTCATTCAAAAAACTAAAAATAAAATTATGAAATTATCAAAAGTAAAAGACGCATTATTAACAGTAGAAACGGTTAGTTTTATATTGCCAAATGGCAAAAAAGTACCAGCACATTTTCATGTAACTGAAGTGGGTAAAATTACCAAAAAATTTATTGACTGCGGTGGTGTAGTTAGAAACGAAAATATTGTTAATTTTCAATTGTGGGAAGCCAATGATTTTGACCACAGATTAGCACCACAAAAACTATTGAATATCATTGCACTTTCAGAAAAAGTTTTAGGAATAGAAGACCATGAAATTGAAGTAGAGTATCAAGCTGAAACAATTGGAAAATTTGACTTGAACTTTAATGGGAAAGATTTTGTGTTGGTTAACAAACAAACCGATTGTTTGGCTAAAGATAAATGTGGAATTCCAACTGAAAAACTAAAAGTAAAACTAATGGAATTAGTTCCAGAAATGAACGCTTGCAAACCAGGAGGTGGATGTTGCTAATTAATAAAAATAGGTCAGTTCAAGCGAATTAGTTTCTAGGTTTTAACGGAGTTTTCAGTCATGTCGAGCTGAGTTTTCAGTCATGTCGAGCGGAGTCGAGACATCTTTAACTGTTCTCGACTACGCTCGAACTGACTTAAAAATTGTGAACTAACTATTATTTAATCATAAAAACATTTCATAAACTATGACAACAAACAAAACCATTGCACAGCAAAAACGATTAAGTTTCTTGGATCAATATTTAACACTTTGGATATTTTTAGCCATGGGAATTGGCGTATCTATTGGTTATTTTATTCCATCATCTGCTAATTTTATCAATTCATTTTCGAATGGAACCACTAATATTCCTTTGGCAATTGGATTAATATTAATGATGTATCCTCCGCTCACAAAAGTAAAATTTGAAAAAATTCCAACGTTATTCAAAAATAAAAAATTATTGTTTGTATCGTTTTTCATCACGTGGATTGTTGGTCCGTTTTTGATGTTTTTTTTAGCAATAACTTTTTTAAAAGATTATCCTGATTACATGACAGGCTTAATTATTATTGGTCTTGCGCCATGTATAGCCATGGTCATTGTTTGGAATGAATTGGCTGGTGGAAACCGAGAATATGTAGCTGGTTTGGTTGGAATCAATAGCATATTACAAGTGCTTTTTTTCAGTGTTTATGCTTATTTTTATTTAGAAATTATGTTGCCATTTTTTGGAATACAAGCTTTAAGCATTGACATTACCATTGGCGAAATCGCTAAAACAGTTGGTGTGTACTTAGGAATTCCTTTTGCCTTGGCAGTAATTAGCAAACTGGTTTTAACCAAAACAAAAGGGGAAGAATGGTTCAATAGAAAGTTTATTCCTGCCATTTCTCCCATTACATTAATTGCTTTACTTTTTACCATTGTAGTCATGTTTAGCTTAAAAGGTCAAATGATTGTAGATATTCCTTTTGATGTGATTAGAATCGCCATTCCGTTGGTCATATTCTTTGCCATTATGTTTACACTTACCTTTTTTGTTAGCAAATTCTTGGGCGCTGATTACGCACAAAATGCGGCTATTTCTTTTACTGCCTCTGGCAATAATTTTGAATTGGCCATTGCTGTTGCAATAGGTGTTTTTGGAATCAACAGTGGACAAGCATTTGCCGGAGTAATTGGTCCGTTAGTGGAAGTTCCTGCATTGATTTTATTGGTAAAATTTGCTTATTACTTAAAGAAAAAATTGTACTAAAATGAAACTATATAACAACTTGAATAATTCAATCATTAATCTAATAAAAGAGTTTGATTTAATTACCGAAACCCGAAAACAAGAACTTGAAAATTTAGCGTTAGTAATTGAAGAAAGTTTTAACAAATTCGGTAGGGCAGAAATCACAGTAATCTGCACTCATAATTCTCGCAGAAGTCAGCTTGGGCAACTTTGGATAAAAACAGCAGCCATTCATTATGGCATTAAGAATATTTATACATTTTCTGGAGGAACAGAATCAACTTCATTCAATTTTAGAATGGTAAATGCCCTAAAAGAATATGGATTTAAAGTGAAACAATTGGATGAAAATGCAAATTCAAAGTATCATATTCTATTAGGAGAAGAAGATGAAAGTATGGATATACTTTATTCAAAAGTTTACTCAGAAAATTACAATCCACAATCCAATTATATAGCCATTATGGTATGCAGCCAAGCCGATGAAGGTTGCCCGTTTGTTACTGGAGCATATAAACGAATATCATTGCCATATTTAGACCCAAAAGAGTTTGACGATACTGAATTAGAAAGCATCAAATACCTAGAAAAAGTAAAAGAAATTGGAAGAGAAATGCTTTATATGTTAAGTAAAACAGCAAAAAACTAATCAATAAAAAAGGGTGTTCAATTTAAAACCGAACACCCTTTTTTTTATATTTTATGTTTAAAATTAACGACTTAAAAACATACTTTTTTGGTTTTTTAATTGACGGAAATGAGGGTCATTTAAATCTTTTATAAAACGAATTGCTTCCCCTGTTGATTTCATTTCTGGGCCTAATTCTTTGTTTACATTTTCAAATTTTTCAAACGAGAAAACTGGCTCTTTAATGGCATATCCTTCCAATTTTCGTTCAAATACAAAGTCTGTTAATTTGTTTTCACCTAACATAATTTTGGTCGCAATATTTACATAAGCAATTCCGTATGCTTTGGCAATAAAAGGAACTGTTCTACTTGAGCGAGGATTGGCTTCAATTACATAAACTTTTTCATTTTTTATGGCAAATTGCATATTCATTAATCCCCTAATATTCATTTTAAATGCTAATTTAGTGGCAATGTCTTCCATTTGCTTTTGAACGTTTTCACTTAAACTAAATGGAGGTAAAACCGCACTTGAATCGCCACTGTGAATTCCTGCAGGTTCTATATGTTCCATCATTCCTATAATGTGAACGGTTTCACCATCGCATATTAAATCAATTTCTGCTTCTTCTGCTCTATCTAAAAAATGATCAATTAATACACGATTTCCAGGCAAATCACCTAATAAATCTATTACTGCTTTTTCTAAATCTTCATCGTTGATTACAATCTTCATTCCTTGTCCACCAAGCACATAACTTGGGCGAACCAAAACAGGATAACCAACTACTTTTGCTACCGCAATGGCTTCATCAGCGTCTTCGGCCACTCCATAATTTGGATAAGGAATATCTAATTCTTTTAACAAATCAGAAAACAAGCCTCTGTCTTCCGAAATATCCATATCAGGAAAACTGGTACCAATAATTTTTATTCCATGCTCATGCAATTTTTTTGCAATTTTTAATGCTGTTTGACCACCTAATTGAACAACTACACCAACTGGTTTTTCTTTTTCAATGATTTCACGTAAATGTTCCCAAAATATTGGTTCAAAATACAATTTATCTGCCATGTCAAAATCGGTAGAAACTGTTTCAGGATTACAGTTAATCATAATGGCTTCGTATCCACATTCTTTTGCTGCTAATAAACCATGAACGCAGCAATAATCAAATTCTATTCCTTGTCCAATTCTATTTGGGCCAGAACCTAATACTATAATTTTCTTTTTACCGCTTACAATGCTTTCGTCTTCTTGGTCAAAAGTTGAATAGAAATAATTAGTTGGAGAAGGGAATTCCGCGGCACAGGTATCTACCATTTTAAACACGCGTTTTACGTTCATTTGTGAACGCAAATCCCAAACTTCATCTTCTGTGGTATCACCACCTAACAAATGAGCTATTTGGGCATCGCTATAACCTTTTTGCTTTAACTCCACCATGATTTCATGTGGCATGTTTTTTAAATTAAAACGTTTGGCTGTATTTTCTAAATGTACCATGTCGCTTATTTGGTTTAAAAACCAACGACTAATACGTGTAATTTTTTCAATAGATGAAATGGGTACGCCTAAGCTTAAAGCATCCTTCACCGCAAAAATTCTGTCCCAACTTGGGTTTTTCAATTTGTCAATAATGTCTTCTAATTTTTTCTGTTGGTAACCATCGGCTCCTAAACCGTTTCGTTTAATTTCAAGTGATTGTATAGCTTTTTGCAATGCTTCAATAAAAGATCTTCCAATTCCCATGGTTTCTCCTACTGATTTCATTTGCAATCCTAAGGTTTTATTAGCTCCTTTAAATTTATCAAAATTCCAACGAGGTACTTTAACAATTACGTAATCAATGGCTGGTTCAAAAAAAGCAGAAGTGGTTTTAGTAACTGGATTTTTTAATTCATCCAAGTGATAACCTATAGCTAATTTTGCTGCAATTTTTGCAATTGGATAACCCGTTGCTTTACTTGCTAAAGCAGAAGAACGAGAAACACGAGGATTTATTTCTACTGAAATAATATCTTCATTTTCTGGATTTACAGCAAACTGAACATTACAACCACCAGTAAAGTTACCAATACTTCGCATCATATGTATGGCCATATCACGCATGCGTTGATAGGTTGAATCGCTTAATGTCATTGCAGGTGCAACAGTAATTGAATCGCCAGTATGAATTCCCATTGGATCAAAGTTTTCAATGGTACATATAACAGTTACATTGTTATTGCTATCTCGTAATAATTCTAATTCATATTCTTGCCAGCCAAACAATGCTTTTTCTACCAATACTTCATGCGATGGAGAGGCTTCTAACCCACGTTTTAAAGCGGCATCTAATTCCGATTTCTCATTAACAAAACCTCCTCCACTTCCACCTAAGGTAAAAGAAGGACGGATAACTAATGGAAACCCTATTTCTTGCGCTATTTCTTTTCCTTCTAAAAATGAATTTGCCACTCTTGATTGTGCCACTGGCACGCCAATGTCGATCATTTTCTGACGAAATAATTCTCTATTCTCAGTGGTATTAATAGCAGCTATGTCTACACCAATCATTCTAACATTGTACTTTTTCCAAAGTCCAACTTCTTCAGCTTCAATGGCTAAATTTAAAGCTGTTTGCCCGCCCATAGTTGGTAAAACAGCATCTATTTTACGCTCTTTAAGTATTTGTTCAATACTTTCAATATTTAGAGGTAATAAATACACATTATCAGCAGTTACTTTATCTGTCATAATAGTAGCTGGATTGGAGTTAATTAAAGTAACTTCAATTCCTTCTTCTTTTAAAGACCGTGCAGCTTGACTTCCTGAATAGTCAAATTCACATGCTTGACCAATTACAATGGGTCCACTTCCGATAATTAATACTGATTTGAGGCTGGTATCTTTTGGCATATTTTTATTTTTTACTTTTTGAAAACAAGAAAAAAGCTTAGCTTAATTTGAATAATTCACATATTCACGTAGTTAACATGTTACGCTTATAAATAAATTGGGCAAAGATAATTTTTGAAATCGAAGAATAAAGATTGTGGAAAGAAAAAAGATAAATTTTATCTAATTGTAAAAAAAACAATTGAAATATATTCAATTTACATAACAAAAAAGACTCCATACTTTTGGTATGGAGTCTTTTTTTATATTTATAAATAAAGTAATTTATTCTAAAATAAATTCTACTCTTCTGTTATAAGCATTAGATTCTTTGGCATCTGTTCCCATCATTTTTTGAGCACCCATTGGCTTAATAGTAATATTGTTTTTACTAACACCTTGATTTTCTAAATAATTAGATACAGCTTCTGCCCTATTTTTTGACAAAATGAAATTTGCTTCATCACTTCCAACATTATCGGCATAACCTAAAACTGTTAATTTAAATGAAGGATTGTCCATCATTACTTTAGCACATTGTGTTAAAATAACTCTGTCAGTTGCATTTAAGTTCGCTTTGTTTGTTTCAAAATAAATTTTATTCATTTCAACCAAAAGCATACTTCTTAACTCTTGTTTTAAGTTATTACTTAAATTTTGAATTGAAGAATTAGTGCCTAAAGCAATTTTAGTTGAAGTATTATCTGTAGAAGTATTATCTGTAGATTTATTATCTGTAGTTTTATCACTTGAAACTTTATTAGTTGCGGTGTTGTTTTCATATAAACTTCCTGCTTTTAAACCATTCATTTCATTGCAACCATTAGAAAAAGCACCTTTAACATCTGGGCACTGATCCCTAAAATCAGGAATTCCATCACCATCAGAATCTTTTGTTAATAGCTCGTTATCAGCTAGCATTTTTGCTATTTTCTGATTGATGTTTTTCAAGCTATCGCTCAATGCAAACATGTTATTAATGCTTGAATTAGCATTAGTAGTTTCGGGTGTTGAATTTAAAGTTTGACTTTGATTGTTCCCAACTCTATCAATGTGCATGTTATTTCCAAATGAAAAGCATAAACCAACAGTTGTTTTAGCCATGTAATCTCTTCCAGAGCCATAATCCCAACCATCCCATGCATCTGTATAAGTTTGTATCACTTCACTTTGAAAGTTAATATGCCAATGGTTGTTAAAGTGGTAACGCATTCCGGCTCCTAAACCTATTTGCATTGTTGTTCCACTTAATTCTTCAAGTTTTCCACCATCGGAAACTAACATTCTTTTGGTATTATAAGTAGATTGTGAAACACTTGCTCTTAAAAAAGGAACAAATTTATAGGGTTTAACCCTGCTGTTTCCTTTTAAGTCGAAATTCAATCCAAATGTTAAAAATGATACTTTAGATTCATAGTATTCATTTGCATCGTTGGTTTCACCGGTCATACTACCTTGATCGTAAGCTAAATCTAAACTTATTTTATTCGTCATAAAATAATTTAAATTTATACCTCCAGCTAAGTCGAACTTAGTTTTACTGCCATTTAATCCACTAAAATCATTGGATTCGGTTCTGTTTAATTTACCAAATCCATTGTATTGAATGTCATAAAGATGGCTTAACCTAAAACCAGTGCTCAGTCTATTAAACTTTGCTTTTGTAGCGGGCTTGGCTGTTACTGTTGTGCTAGTAACTGTTTGTGTGCCTTGAGGAGCTTGTGCTAATAGGGTTGTTCCCCCTATTAGCATGGCTGACATCACTATTGCTTTTGTTATATTTAAACAATTTGTATTCATGATCTTGTTTCGTGTTTTTAGTTTTGTTTAAATTTATTTAGTAATTACAATTGGCTTAACAGTTGTTTTGCCTGCTTGTGTTAAGCGAACAAAATAAGTTCCATCTGCTATATTACTTAAATCTAATTGAGTAATGAAAGTATTGATTTCAGTTTCGTAAACTAATTTACCTAAAGCATCAAATACTTTAACACTAGTTTCTGTTACACTTTGATCATCTAATTCAATATATATCATTCCATTTGACGGATTTGGATATAATTTAAATCCTACTTGTTTATTTGTATTGCTTACACCTACACTACCAATTGCATAAGCATCACTTTCAGTGCTACATCCTTCTTTTGAACTTACTTGAACAGAGTATAATCCTGAGCGAGTAGTATTATAAGCTTGGCTGGTTGCTCCCGCAATTGGTTGACCATAACGTAACCATTGGTAGAAAGGAAACTGCTGTTTTACTTGTAATACTGTTGATGTTACACGTTCTATTACTGGTTTATCTGGTGCACGGTTTACTGTTACAAAGAAGTTTCCTTCTGTTACACATGACATACTATCTATAAATACATAGGTAACATTGTAATTTCCAGAACCTGATAACGTTGGATCAAACATTTTACCATCTAATGTTACACCACTTCCTTTAAAGGTATAAATACCTTTTGCATTTATTGGAGTTAAGTTAAATGATGGTACGCTGCTACAAACTGTAATATTAGTAAACGAATCTGGTACGTATTTAGGATAAATTGTAACTGTGTAACTACGTGTTACTTTATTACCTGATTTATCTTCAAACGTAAACGTATTGGTGGTAACACCTACTGGGTATTTATTTCCTAATGTTACACCTGCTGTTTGTTTGATGGTTACATCGCCACAATTATCTGTTGCAGTTGGCATGTTAGGGTTATAATCTGCTTTACAATATCCTAGGGCAATATTAGCTGGCACATTACTAACAACTGGCAATATGGTATCTAATACTGTTACCGTTACTATCAAGCTAGTTTTATTTCCGCTTACGTCACCTACAATAAATTCTACTAAATTAGAGCCTGCATCGTTACAATTAAACAATGTTTTATTTACTGTTTTTGTAGTGATGCCTACATTGTCTGTAGAACCATTGTCTATATCATTTGCAGTTAATATAGCACTTCCAGAAGCATCTAAATAAAGTGTTTTATTACGTGCTATAATTATTGGAGCCATGGTATCATTCACAATTACGTTCACATTAACTGACTCACTGTTTCCACTTGCATCGTTTGCTGTAAAGCTTACAATGTTCAAGCCTAAATTAGATCCGTTAAATGATGTTTTACTTAATGTTAATGTAGTTATACCACAATTATCAGTTGAACCATTATTTACTTGAGCAGTGGTAATAGTTGCTGTTCCACTTGCATTCAAATAAACATTCAAGTTATTGTTAACAACAACATTTGGTTTGAAGGTATCTAAAACTGAAACCGTAAAGCTTGCATTTGAAATGTTACCACTTGCATCTGTAGCTGATAATGTTAAAGTATTAGAATTAATTCCTCTATCTGTACAATTGAATGATGATTTACTTAATGATAAGTTTGCAATGCTGCAATTATCAGAAGATCCATTATTCACTTGAGCTGGTGTAATAGTTGCTAAACCTAAACCATTTAAGTAAACTGTTAAGTTTTGAGCTATAACTGTTGGCTTAATAGTGTCAAATACAGTAATAATTGCGTTAGCAGTAGCAATATTATTACTAATATCTCTTACCGTTAATACTACTGCATTGTTTCCAATATTACTACATCCAAAAGTAGTTTTACTCAATGAAATACTAGTTACACCAACATTGTCAGTTGAACCATTATTCACTTGTGCTGCGGTTACACTTGCTGATCCGCTTGCATCTAAATAAATGATTCTATTCTGAGCAATTGCAACTGGCATCATGCTATCTAACACATTTACATTCACATTTACTGATTGGTTGTTTCCACTTGCATCAGTTGCTGTAAAGCTTACTATGTTTAAGCCTAAGTTAGTTGAATTAAAGCTAGTTTTACTTAAAGCTAAAGCTGTAATACCACAATTGTCGTTTGAACCATTGTTAACTTGTGCAGTTGTTAATGTTGCCACTCCACTTGCATTTAAGTATATATTCAAATTGTTGTTCACAACAATATTAGGTTTAATAGTATCTAATACTGAAATATTAGCCAATGCAGTAGAAATATTACCACTACCATCAATCACTGACAACGTAATAGTATTTGAATTGATTCCTCTATCTGAACAATTGAAAGCAGACTTACTTAATGTATAAGTTGCAATGCTACAATTATCAGTTGATCCATTATTTATTTGTGCCGGTGTAATACTTACTTGACCGATAGCATTTAAATAAAGAGTAAGGTTTCTTGCTACAGCTACAGGTCTAATTGTATCTAAAACAGTAATTGTTGCAGTTCCAGAAGCACTATTATTACTGATATCACTAACAGTTAAAGTAACTAAGTTAGTACCAAGATCTGAACAGCTAAACGCTGTTCTACTTAATAATATACTTGTAACACCTACGTTATCACTTGAACCGTTGTTCACTTGTGCCGCGGTTAAACTTGCTGTACCACTTGCATTTAAGTATATAGTTCTGTTTTGGGTAATAACTATTGGTCTTACTGTATCTAACACAGTTACTATTACATTCACTGTTTGGCTATTACTGCTATTATCTGTTGCAGTAAATGTGATATTGTTAATTCCTAAATCAGCAGCTGTATAAGAAGTTTTACTGATACTTAATGTTTGAATAGTACAATTATCAGTTGTTCCATTGTTTACTTGAGCTGCAGTTAAACTTGCTGTACCAACACTATTTAAGTAAATAGTTCTGTTTTGAGTTAATACATTTGGCTTAATTGTATCTAATACAGTTACCGTAGCATTGATTGTTCTAAAGTTTCCACTGGCATCAGTAACTGTTACAGCTACCGTGTTAGTTCCTAAGTTAGCACAACTAAAGTTATTTTGATTGATGCTACTTATTAATCCTAATGAACAATTATCGCTACTGCTTAATATTACTTGAGCAGGTGTTAAACTAGCCGATCCTGTTGAATTTATATAAATACTAGCTGACCTAGTAGTTAATAACGGTCTAACTGTATCTAATACTGTTACTGTAAATGCTCTACTACCAATGTTTCCAGTAATATCTGTTCCATTTAATGTAATAGTATTTATTCCAACATTAGCACAAGTGAATGCTGTTTGACTTAATGTTTTAGTTGCAATACTGCAATTATCTGTACTTGCACTGTCAACATCTGAAACAGTAATATTAGCTGTTCCTGTTGCGCTTACATAAACGTTAATGTTTTGTTTAGGACGCATAGTTGGACGAATGGTATCAAATACGTTTACTATAACATTTGCAGTTTTAGTATTGCTATTCACATCAGTTACGGTAAATGTGATATTATTAGTACCTAAATCTGTACAAGTATAATTGCTTTTGCTAATTGCAAATGTTGCAACTCCACAATTATCAGTACTATTATTATTTACTTGGGCAGCTGTAATTGAACCTGTTCCTGAAGCATTTAAATAAACACTTTGATTAGATACAATTGCATTAGGAGCTATCGTATCTAAAATATTTACTGCTACTGTTGCTGAATGTGAATTACCACTTTGATCTTGAACGGTAAACAATATATTATTGATTCCTGTGTTTGAACAGTTGAACACTGATTGGCTCAATACTCTACTTGTAATGGCACAATTATCAGTACTTGCACTGTCTAATAAACCAGCATTAATAATAACTTGACCATTGATTGATAAATATGCATTATATCTTGCTTTTGGTCTTGCTACTGGAGCAATTGGATCTAATACAATTACTGTTGATGTAGCTGAATTCACATTTCCATTTACGTCAGTAACGGTTAAAGTAACTGTTTTAACACCTAAATCAGCGCATGAAAGAACTGTTGGTAAAACCGTAACACTTGCTATTCCGCAAGCATCATTTGAACCATTGTTTATTTGAGCTGCAGTGATTGAAACTGTTCCGTTAGTACCTAAATAGGTAGTTATGTTTTGTGTAATAACTACTGGCTTAATTGTATCTTGAACGGTTACAACTGCAGTTCCTGTTTTTACATTTCCATTTACATCAGTTACTGTTAAAGTTACTGTATTTGTTCCAATATTTGAACAATTAAATGTACTTGGCGATACTGCTAAAGTTGCAATTCCACAAGCATCACTAGAGCCATTATTTACTTGAGCACCGGTTATTGAAGTGGTACCTATGCTATTTAATTGAACGGTGATATTTCTAGTTATTACCACTGGTCTAACTGTATCTTGAACGGTTACAACTGCAGTACCTGTTTTAATATTACCATTTACGTCAGTTACAGTTAAAGTTACTGTATTAGTACCGATATTTGAACAACTAAATGTATTTGGTGAAACTGCTAATGTTGATATTCCACATGCATCACTTGAACCATTATTTACTTGAGCACCAGTTATTGAGGCAGCTCCTGAACTGTTTAATTGAACTGTAATGTTTTGTGTTACTGCAACAGGTCTAACTGTATCTTGAATTGTTACAACCGCTGAAGCAGTTCTAATATTTCCATTTATATCGGTTACAGTTAAAGTAACTGCGTTATTTCCAACATTAGAACAATTAAATGTATTAGGTAATACTGTTAAAGTTGCTATTCCACATGCATCACTTGAGCCATTATTTACTTGTGCACCGGTTATTGAAGCTGCACCTAAACTACTTAGCTGAACGGTAATATTTTGTGCAACTGCAATTGGTCTAACTGTATCTAATACGGTTACAACTGCTGTTCCTGTTTTAACATTACCTTTAGTATCAGTCACAGTTAATGTTACTGTGTTCGTTCCAACATTTGAACAAGTAAATGTATTTGGTGACACAGTTAATGTTGCTATTCCACACGCATCGCTCGATCCATTGTTCACTTGAGCTGCTGTAATTGATGCAGCACCCAAATTGTTTAATTGAACGGTAATATTTTGTGTATTCACAACTGGTCTTACTGTATCTTGAACAGTTACTATTGCTGTACCTGTTTTAACATTTCCATTTACATCGGTTACTGTTAGGGTAACTGTGTTATTTCCGGTATTTGAACAATTAAATGTATTTGGCGAAACCGCTAATGTTGCAATACCGCAAATATCAGTTGATCCATTGTTTACTTGTGCGGCAGTAATTGATGCAGCACCTAAACTATTTAATTGAACTGTGATATTTTGTGTATTTACAACTGGTCTTACCGTATCTTGAATTGTTACAATTGCTGTACCTGTTTTAATGTTTCCATTTACATCAGTTACCGTTAAGGTTACTGTGTTATTTCCAACGTTGGTACAAGTAAATGAATTAGGGGAAACGGTGGTGGTTGCTATTCCACAAGAATCGCTCGATCCATTGTTCACTTGAGCTGCTGTAATTGATGCGGCTCCTAAACTACTTAATTGAACTGTGATGTTTTGTGTTACAACAACTGGAGTTACTGTATCAAATACTGTAATTGTTGCAGTTCCTGTTTTGAAATTTCCTTTAGTATCAGTTACTGTTAACACAACTGAATTTGCTCCTAAGTTTGAACAAGTGAAAGTATTTGGAGAAACAGCATAAGATGCTATTCCACATGAATCACTTGAGCCATTGTCAACTTGAGCTCCTAATACAGTTATTGTTCCATTTGAACCTAAATACGCATTGATGTTTTTAGTAATTACATTTGGTCTAACAGTATCAATTACGGTTACTGTTGCATTTGCTGTTTTAAAGTTTCCATTCACATCTGTTACTGTTAATACTACGGTGTTTGCACCTGTATTTGAACATGTAAATGTACTTGGACTTGCTGAATAAGTAGCTATTCCACATGCATCTAATGAACCATTATTAATTTGAGTTCCAACTATACTTGCTGTTCCTGTTGAGCTTAAGTATACTGAAATGTTCTTTGTAATTACTGTTGGTTTAATAGTATCAAATATTGTTACTATTGCTGTTGCTGTTCTAACGTTTCCGCCTAAATCAGTTACGCTTAAAGTAACTGTATTTATGCCAACATTTGCACAACGTAATATATTTGGTGTTACTGTCATACTTGCTATACCACAGAAATCTGTTGATCCGTTATCTATCAAAGCAGGGGTAACAGCAACTGCTCCATTAGTTGCTAAATAAAGTCTTCTATTTTGAGTAATAACCACAGGACCTATAGTATCAGTTACAGTTACTGTTGCAGTACCTGTTCTAATATTTCCATTTACGTCTGTTACTGTTAAGGTTACAATGTTTGAACCAATGTTAGCACATGTAAATGAACTTGGAGAAACTACTGTTGAAGCAATTCCACAAGCATCGGTTGATCCATTATTAACTTGTGCGGCTGTAATTGAAACAGTTCCAGTTGCACTTAATATAGCTGTTATATTTCTTGTAATTACAATTGGTGTAATGGTATCTAATACAGTTATAACAGAAGATGCAGTGTTAATATTACCTTTTGTATCTGTTACGGTTAATACAACATTGTTGTTTCCAATATTTGAACAGTTGAAAGTAGAAGGAACCACAGAATAAGAAGCTATTCCACAATTATCTGTTGAACCACCATTAACTTGTGTTCCCAAAACAGTGACTGTACCAGCTGAACCTAAGTAAACTGTAATATTCCTAGCAATAATATTTGGTTTAATTGTATCTTGAACTGTTACAATTGCTGTTCCTGTTTTAATGTTACCGTTTACATCTGTTACAGTTAATGTTACTGTATTTGCGCCTGTATTAGCACATGTAAATGAATTTGGAGAAACTGATAAAGTAGCAATTCCACAAGCATCAGTTGAACCATTGTTTACTTGAGCAGCGGTAATAGATACAGTACCTGCGCTATTTAATTGTGCTGTGATATTCTGAGTAATAACCACTGGCCTTACTGTATCAAGAACTGTTACTACTGCTGTGCCTGTTTTAAAGTTTCCACTTAAATCAGTTACTGTTAAAGTTACTGTGTTTGCACCTAAGTTACTACAAGTAAATGTTGAAGGCGAAACAGCTAATGTAGCTATTGTACAATTATCAGTTGATCCATTATTTACTTGAGCACCTGTTAATGTATATGTTCCATTTGAAGCTAAATACGCAGTGATATTCTTAGTTATAACATTAGGTTTAATAGTATCTATAACAGTTACTATTGCTGTTCCAGTTTGTACATTTCCTTTCGTATCTGTTACAGTTAAGGTAACTGTGTTATTTCCTAAGTTAACACAATTAAATGTACTTGGAGAAACAGTTGTTGTTGCTATTCCACAAGCGTCATTTGAGCCATTGTTTATTTGTGCAGCAGTAATAGATGCAGTTCCTAAACTATTTAATTGTACTGAAATGTTTTGTGTTATAACTATAGGTTTAACAGTATCTTGAACTGTTACAATAGCTGTACCTGTTTTAATATTTCCATTCACATCAGTTACTGTTAAAGTAACTGTGTTAGCACCTGTATTTGAACAGTTAAAAGTATTTGGTGAAACAGCTAATGTAGCAATTCCACAGGCATCAGTTGAACCATTATTAATTTGTGAAGCAGTAATTGTTGCAGCACCAGTACTATTTAATTGTACAGTTATATTTTGAGTTATAACAACTGG
Organism: Bacteroidota bacterium; assembly: GCA_947453415.1. Lineage (GTDB taxonomy): Bacteria > Bacteroidota > Bacteroidia > UKL13-3 > UKL13-3 > JAAFJM01. The sequence continues at coordinate 91,780 of CANGGG010000003.1, forward strand.
TCTTACTGTATCATTTACTGTTACAGTTGCTGTACCTGTTTTAATATTACCGTTCACATCAGTTACTGTTAAAGTAACAGTGTTAGTACCAACATTTGAACATGTAAATGTATTTGGTGAAACAGCTAATGTAGCAATTCCACAGGCATCAGTTGAACCATTATTAATTTGTGAAGCAGTAATTGTTGCAGCACCAGTACTATTTAATTGTACAGTTATATTTTGAGTTATAACAACT